>CAZJCO010000098.1:0-9030 GCA_964544375.1 uncultured Myxococcales bacterium | reverse complement strand
GAGGCTCTCGATAAGACCGCTGGGCAGCACGTCGGGATAGCTGTGTCCCTTGAAGGTCTCCAAGTTCACGAAGGCGGTCGGACGTCTGTCCACGGTTAGATCAGCGGCCGCCTTGGCGAGGAGGCTCGTCTTTCCGGAGCCGCGTCGGCCGAAGACGATGTGGTGTCGCTTGGCCTTGGCCCGCTCCAGAGTTCCTTGTGCGGGCTCGACCTCGGGATCGAGGAGTCCCGTCGGACGCACGATCTGCTCGACGACCGCGCCGTCCGCGCGCTCGATCTCCCACGCGGCCGGCGTGGCGCTGACGTACAGCCGCCGCTGCACGCGCCGCTCGAACTCCTCGAACTGCAGCGGACGGTTGTCGAGTGCCGACGGCAGGCGGAAGCCGAAGTCCACGAGGCTCTGTTTGCGCGCGCGATTCTGCTTAGTTTGCCTTTTCAGTATCTCCGGCGCCGCGCCGCCGGAGAGCAGGCCGGCGTGGCCATGAAGCTGCGCGGCTGGCGCGACGGGCTCGCCGGACGGCCGCTGCCGCTGGCCGAGCTGGGGCTGGAGGATCGAGGGTAGACGGCCGCGGAAAAAGCCTCTGGCAAGTGGGCCGGATACCAGGCTAGTGTAGATTTGGCCGCGCTCGAAGAGCGGGCCGTGCGCTTGGTGCCATGAAGAAGATCGTCGTCGTTCCGACATACAACGAAAGCGAGAACATCGAGGCGCTGGTGCGCGCCGTGCTCGACGTCGATTCCGAGAACGAGGTTCTCGTCGTCGACGACAACTCGCCCGACGGCACCGGCGATTTGGTCGAGGCGATGGCCGCCGGCGACCACCGCGTTCATCTGCTGCGCCGAGCGGGCAAGGGGGGCATCGGCCCCGCCTACCGAGCGGGCTTCGCGCACGCTCTGGAGTTGGGCGCGGACTTGGTCGTGCAGATGGACGCCGATTTTTCGCACCCGGTGGACGCGCTGCCGCGCTTTTACGAGGAAGTGAACAGTTGCGACGTGGTGCTGGGCTCGCGCTACGTCGACGGCATCACGGTGGTCAATTGGCCGATGTTACGATTGATGCTCAGCTATTTCGGTAACCGCTACGCCCGCCTGGTTCTCGGCGGGATGCCGGTCGAGGACGCCACGGGCGGCTTCAAGTGCTGGCGCCGCGAGGTGCTCGAAGCGATCGACCTGCCGGGCGTCCGCTCCAACGGCTACGCGTTTCAGATCGAAATGAGCTACCGCGCCTGGCGCATGGGGTACCGGCTGCGCGAGACGCCGATCATCTTTACCGACCGACAGTTGGGCACCTCAAAGATGAACAAGCGGATCGCGCTTGAAGCCCTGGCGGTGGTCTGGTGGCTGCGCTTGCAGGGGCTGCGCGGCCGTCTCGAGACCCGGCCGGCTCTGGGAACGACACACGAGCCTGCTTCCTGATATCATCAAGGGCTGATCGCGCGCCGTCGCAGTCCGGAATTGTCCTGCGATGGCTGCTGTCTGACTTGTCATGCGAGCACTGCGAATCCTTGTTCTGAACGAGCGCGACCTAAGCAACCCGTTGGCCGGAGGTGCGGAAGTGCATGCGTTCAACGTGTTCGGGCGCCTTGCCGAACGTGGGCACGAGGTGCACCTGCTCGCGGCTACGTTCGACGGATGCCGGCGCGAAGAAACGGTCGAGGGTATCTTCGTCCATCGATTGACGAACCGCTACGGTTTTTATGCCCGGGCGCCCGTCGTCGCGAGAAGGATGGCAAAACGCGAGAAATTCGATCTGGTGGTGGACGTATTGTGCAAACTGCCCTTTTGCAGTCCTTGGTTCGTTCCCGTTCCGTGTCTCGGAATCGTTCATCACCTATTCGGCTCGACAGCGTTCCAGCAGGTATCGCTACCGATCGCGTCGGCCACTTACCTGTCGGAGAAGCTCATTCCGCTCGCATACCGCGACTGTGCCTTGATCACAATATCGCCAAGCAGCTGCGACGATCTCGTCGATAGAGGCCTGCCGCGCGAAAACATTTCGATCATTCCGAACGGTGTCGACCACGAGGTGTACGATCCCGGCAACGTTTCCAAGGATGAGCGTCCGCTGATTGTATGGCTAGGACGTGTCGAGCCCTATAAACACGCGGATCTGGCACTGAAGGCTTTTCCGGAGGTCTTGAGGACGCTTCCCGACGCGCGGTTGGTCGTTGTCGGCGACGGAACGGCTCGTACGCGGCTCCAACGGCTTGCCGCACAACTCGGTCTCGAGGCTCACGTCGAATTTGCCGGTTTTGTTCCCTCTGCAGAGAAGGTGGAGCTTCTGCGGCGTGCGCACGTCCTGGTGAATACCTCCGAAAAAGAAGGATGGGGGCTCACGGTTGTCGAAGGTAACGCGTGCGGCACGCCAACGGTTGCGAGCAACGTACCGGGATTACGCGATTCGGTGCGTGACGGAGAAACGGGGATTCTTGTGGAACACGGCAGCGTGCAGCAACTCGCGGGGGCGCTGGTGCAAGTGCTAAGCGACGAAACGCTACGAAGTACCTTGAGTCGCAACGCAATCTCCTGGGCGGCACGCTTTGCTTGGGACGACGTTGCCGACGACATCGAACAAATCGCGCGTCAGGTTGCTGCCGGTGCTCCAGCTACGAGTGTAAGCATGACGGCTCCCGTCTTTGCCACGTGAGGGGATCGAAGTGCGGCGCTCGAACCTACTCTTGGCTTTCGTCGTATTCCTGGCGGGGTTGGCGTATTTTGCTGCTTTTCTCGACTACGGATTGAACCTCGACGACGAGGGTACTCTCTTGTACCAGATCGAGCGCGTTGCCGACGGGCAGCAGGTCTACACCGATTTCCACATCGGTTACACGCCCGCTATCTATCATTTTCACGCGTGGATCTTTCATACGTTCGGTGTGAGCGTCATCCCCATACGGGCTGTCCTGGCGCTGGTCAACGCCACGGCCCTAGCAGGTCTGGTGCTGCTAGCCGGCTTGGTAGCGCCTACTTGGATCGCCTGGTTACCGGCCTTCGGCTATCTTGCCTCTATCCCGGTTCATCCCGGCGAGTTCGCCTCTTTCAACATTCCGTACCCGGTTTGGTACAATGTCGCGTTTTTCGTCTGGGGCTTGCTCGCACTCGAACGTTTCGGTTCTGGAGGTCGGCTACGTTGGCTTGCTCTTTCGGGTCTGCTCGCCGCGCTCGGATTTATGTTCAAGCCAAACGTCGGCCTGCTGCAATTGGCGGCCACCGCACTGGGTATGTTGTCCGTCTTGCCGATGCCGCGTCCGGAAAATCGGCGACTTTCTGGGCGCTCGTCTCGATGCTGCTGGTGGGGACTCTGGGTTTCTGCGCTAGCGGGTGTATGGATCGTGTTTTCCGGTATGGCAGGAATCCGGGAGGTAGGGGTTTTTTTGCTTTCGGTCACCTTAGCTGCACGGATGGTGGCTTGGCGATCGATGGTGGCGCCGCCACCGCCACGCGTTCCCGCGGTGGTTCCGTCAACGCTGGTTCTCGCGGCCTCGTTCGTCATTCCAAACATCCTTTGGATGGTTCCGGTCTACCGAATGTTGGGCCGCCAGCGCTTCCTTACCGACGTGCTCTTTATCGGCGCGGACTTCGAGCGTTTCTACTACATCGAGCATCCCCCAGTGTTCCATGCGTTGATACTTGCATTGACGCTACTCGGTTTCCTCGCTCTCGTACCGCGCTTGTTGTTGCGAGGGCGGCTTCCAGCGGACGTACTATGCGCCGGTACGCTGGTTGCTGCGGCGGCTGTCGGCTACGTCGGAGTCGGCCACGCGCTGATGCCCGAAGGTTTTCTTGCGGCAGTCGGTAGCGCGTACGAGGCCAACGTTTTTGCCGTCTCAGTGATGCTGCAATGGGCCGGCTTGTTGTTGTTGGCTCGTTCGGTCGGAATCGATGACCGCTCGAGGCTGCCGTCTTTGCGCTGGGTACTAGTTGTGCTGGGAAGCGCGTGCATGTACTGCGTTCTTTATCCGCGTACGGACTACATGCACTGGGTAACGGCCGCGCCGATTACTTTGGTGATTGCCGCCGGCGTGCTGGCGCGTCTGGCTGGTCTTTGGTCGTCGCGTCTTTCTCTTTCGCGGTTTCGGGCGTCGCTCGTCCATCTCTCCTGGGTGTTGCCGGTCGCTCTGATTTTAGCGCTGCACATCGTTCCCGGTATCGACGCGACCGTCAACGTGAGTCAAGGACGCATCGAGCGCCCGCCGCGCGTGTGGCTCGCCAACGAGCGTGCTCCGGTGTGGATCAACGCCGGTAGAGTCGTTCGCTACGAAGCCCTGGCCGGCGTCGCCGACTACCTCCGGGAACGAACCGCGCCGGACGAACAGGTCTTCACGTTTCCTTCTCTCGACGTCGTTTCGTTCCTTAGCGACCGCCACAATCCCACCAGGCACGGTTATTTCTATCCCCGATGGCCGGGCCACGACGTCGAGGCCGAGGTAGTTGGTTATTTGATGGCGAAACGTCCCCGTTTCATCGTTGTTTTGCATAAGGATTCTCTTTTCTTCGGCCAGGCCTGGGCCTACTACTTCACGTTGCGAGACTACATGACGCGTTTCTATCGGCGTTACGAAGCCATCGGACCGTACGTGGTGTTGATTCGACGCGACCTTGAACCCGACGAGGCGGTTCCCGAAATCGCAGCCGATCAAGCCCTCTCGTTGAATCGCGCTGGACTTTTCGCCGGCCCAGAGCCGAACTCCGCGCTGGCGTCGCGGGTCGATAAACTCAAGTTCTTGCGCTCGGCGGAGAGAATGTTTTTAGAGCAAGACGATCCTCGCGTCTCTGGTCTTCTCGGCGATAGTTCGGCCGATGTGCGCAGCCTGGCGGTGTGGGCGATGCGGCAATGCCGTGACCCGCGTTGCGGTCGCAAGCTTGCTCGCGCCGTAAAGGCCGGCCGTCTTGGCGTCCGCGAGTCAATTCTCGCGTTGCGAGTAGCCGGTCAGAGCGCCGACATTACAGCCACACGCTCGCTCTGGGCCACTGCTATGGCCAGCCGCGGCCGCATTTCCGATGAAGCGGCCACAGCACTATTCCATATCACGAATCGCATGGTGCAGCGCAGTTATTGGCCGTTCCGCAAAGCCCAAGAACGGTCCAATCTGGGCCAATTCCCGCTTGCGCGCTTGCGGAAACGAGAATTGGCGCGCTGGGCGACGAATCCGGACGGGAACCAGCGGTTGCGTCTTTATGCCGTATGGATTCTGTCCGAGGGCGACGGTTCGCAGGCCGAAAGGGCATTGCGACAGGCGCTCGAGGCTTCGGACATAGCGATCAAGAGATTGGCACTTTCCTTCTTTGTGCGCCGGACGTCAAAATCGGAGTACATAAGCACTGGGCTCGATCTGCTCGCCCGCGACGATATCATTACGCCGAACTTCATCGCCTCGAATGGCAACCGGCGGAGCGTCGGGGATCGCGCTTTGGCGCGAGTGATCCTGCGAGAGGCCGGCACGAAACGCATGCTCGTCGCTTGGTTGGCGGCGGTCGCCGGTGGTGTGCAGACCGAGCGAACCTTGGTCAGCATGTTGTCCGATGCCGATCCAACGATTCGGGCAGCCGCCGTCTGGGGATTGCACTACCGGGGCGCGACCGATCAGTTGGAACGCATACGGCCGTTGTTGTCGGATCCGGATCAGAAAGTTCGTGCGTTTGCGACGCGGGCGGTCGAGTTCTTGAGCGGACATTGATCGGTGAGCGCCCGCATCCTCCTCTTCGTCGGCGCTTTTTGTTACTTGGCGCTGTTTCGCCATTACGGCCTACAACTCGAAGACGAGGGGCTACTCTTGTTGCGTCTCGACCGCATCTTGCGCGGCGAGATTCCCTATCTGGATTTCCACACCGGCTACGCGCCGGGCTACTTTTATTTGACGGCGCTGATGTTCAAAACGGGAGGTTCGACCGCTGGGGGCCTGCGCTTGATGTTTTCGGCCGTGCACGCGTTGAGTGCCGTCGCGGGATACTCTCTGATCAGGGGTTTTGCGCGGCCGGCACTCGCAGCATCTCTGATTGCTGGGTGGATTGGGTTTCTACCCGTCTTCGCCGGAGAATTCGCATCCTTCAACGTTCCTTATCCGGCCTGGCTCGTCGTTCCCATCTGGATCTTGGTTGCCATCTGTATGCAGCGTTATGCGTCCAGCGAAAAAATGAGCGTTGTCCTCTGGGCCGGCGTGCTCTCTGCGGTAGCTTTCGCGATCAAGCCGAATGCGGGAGCTTACTGTGCAGTGGCCGCGGTTCTTTCTCTCGGGCAGCTAGCCCCCTGTCGGAGCCGCGGAGAGCGCCTCTTACTGCTCGGAGTGAACGCATTGGCGATGGCCGTCGCGCTGATTGGTTTCGCTCAGGCCTGGCACCTGCGTGATGCGCTGTTTTATCTCCTGCCGTTGATTCCGCTTGCGGCCAAGATCTTCAGGAACGGGTTCGACCCGCGAGCGGCGCCGGAGGGGCCGACCTTCGTACAGCTATTCATCAGATATTCTATCGGGTTTGCGGTTCCAACGTTGGCTTGGGTGTTGCCCTTCCTTTGGATGCTAGGCCCGGCAGATTTTGTGAAAGACGTTCTTATGATCGGCAGCTCGGCGGCGGCCGTCTATTACCGGCCGTTACCCTTGCCGGAGCCGCACGCGTTGCTGCTGTTGCTCGCAGCGCTTGGGTATGCCGGTGGAGGATATCTCGTGAAGACTCGCGGTCTGCGGCCGCTTCCGTTGTTGCTTGCGGGATTGGCGCTCGCCCTTTCTGCCGGCATGGCGATCTATAGGGCCGGGCTCCTGCCGGAATCGTTCGCGAGATCGGTCACGCTGCAACTCGAGAACGCATCCTTTTGGCTAGGGCTCCTTGCGCTCTGGGCCGGTCTGCTGGTTGTGACGCGCGGATCCGCAAATTCCCGAGTCGATCGCGGCCTCACCGCAGTTTACCCATTCGCGCTGGCGATGTGGTGGCAACTTTACCCGCGAAGCGATTTCATGCATTTGATCGCGTCCGTTCCTCTGGTGATCGTCGTCGCGGCGGCGCTGCTTGAACGAGTGCTGGAGTGGTGGCGCGCGGGTGGGTTTCCGCGCGCCTTTGAGCCGGCGGCACTGACCACCCAGGCCGTCATCCTTGGCGCTGCTCTATTGAGCGTCCTACCTTCTGTGGCTACCGCATGGCCTTGCCTTTCGGGAGCACAGGAGGCGAGTTTGGTTACGCGACGGGCGACGATCTGCCTCGAAGCAGGAGCATCCGACGATCTCCACGCACTGATGCAAACCGTCGAGTACGTAGGGAGGCATAGCGACGCTTCGGAAAAGACGTTTGCTTTCCCAGCGCTCGGTGCCGCGTTGTTCTTTGCGGAGCGTGCCAGTGCGGTGCCGCGCGATTACTGGTTCCCCGGACGCCCGGATCACGACGAC
Source organism: uncultured Myxococcales bacterium (assembly GCA_964544375.1). GTDB lineage: Bacteria > Desulfobacterota > Binatia > UBA1149 > SPBQ01 > CAZQYE01. Next base: position 1,661 of record CAZJCO010000098.1, on the reverse strand, counting down.
GAAGCTCGCATCTTAACGCGGCTGCGCGAGACACCGCCGCGCCTGATCGTAACGCTAAACGACGGCTGGAGCTTTTTCGCAGCAGCGCCTGCGTACTACGCAAAGACGCGGCACATGGTCCTCGCCGAGTACCGCTTGGCTGCACGGTTCGGCCGATACGACGTTCTTGAGCCGGCAAGCGATGGGCCGGCACGGAGTGTGCCGGTATCCGTTGCCGTCCCGCCGACCGCCAGCTTACCCGATTTGGTCCAGCCCAACATGGCGCATCGGCGGCAGGCTGCGCGTCGCTGGGTAGCGCACCTCGAGCCGCGTGCAGCAAGAGCCGCCGCTTTGCCGCGGTCGCGTCGCGACGCGCTACTCGTGTTACGCGCAATTCGCGACGGCGGTGACATGCGCGCGGCGGCGTGGCTTGCGGCGGGCTACCATAGTAAGGACCTGAGGCTCCGGCGAGAATCGGCGTCTGCGATGGCCAAGGTTGCCGAGCGGTTTTCTGCGTCGCGCTTTCGCTGGGCCGGAGACTTCGATCCGGCCGGCTATCGCGGCTATGTTGCGCCGCTTGCCGATACCTTGGGAGCCATGGAAGCGGACGGCAACCCGCGGGTGCGCCGGTTCGCGTCGCTCGTCGCGCTGATTCGTGGGGGCGACGCGTGAGGCATGCAGGGCCTGCAGGAGAGCAGAAAGTGAGAGGACCAGGAACATTTACCGGCGAGCGCCCAGGGTGGACCGAGGACTTCGACTACGACAAGGCCAGACATCTGGCTGCCTACGTGTACGCCCGCGAACTCGCAGTGGGTAGACGGGTACTCGACGCCGGGTGCGGCGAAGGCTTTGGAACGCAGACTCTGGCGGCGGTGGCCGAAGAAGTCGTCGGCGTGGACTACTCTGCCGATGCTATTGCGACCTGCCGCAGCAACTGGCGGGAACCCAACCTACGTTTCGAGCACGTCAACCTGAGCGAGCCGAACGACTTTTCCGAGACTTTCGATCTGGTCTTGAACTTTCAGGTACTCGAACATATCGCCGACGAGATTCCTTTTCTCGAAGGACTCAAGGCGCGAATCGCGCCCGAAGGCCGCCTTCTCTTGACTACTCCGAACCGGCTCAAATCTTTTTCCGAAAACCCCTATCATTTGCGGGAATACGTTGCCGACGAGTTGCGAGCGCTGCTCGAGAGAGTGTTCTCTAACGTGGAGATCCTCGGTATGCACGGGAACGAGAAGGTGACAGCCTTCGACGCCGGGCGCGAGCGTGCCGTAAATCGGATGCTCCGGCTAGACCCACTGGGGATTCGCAACCTTCTCCCGCGTTCCTTGGTCGAGTTCGCATTTGCACGACTTTCCGTCGTCGTGCGGCGACAGGCAAAGCAGCATGCGCGTACAGACGAGATCGTACCGGAAGACTTTAGCGCGAGTGCGCAACGCATCGACGAAGCGCTCGACTTGATCGCACTTTGCCGGCCCTAGGATGAGCGCAAAGAAGCCGATCGCATACAACGCCTGGTACGGTCTTCTTACCCAGGGCGTCGACAAGTTTTTTCCGGTCGTCATCGTACTCTACTTGGCGCGTGTACTAGCGCCGGAACAGTTTGGACTCTACAGCTTCCTTCTCGCCTACCTCGCCTTCTTTCAAATCGTGGCCGAGCAGAGCCTCGATACCGTCTT
>CAZJCO010000097.1:0-9140 GCA_964544375.1 uncultured Myxococcales bacterium | reverse complement strand
GACCTCGCAAAAACCGCGACGCTACGGGCGCGCTTTTTCGGAGTCAACTTGCTCCGGCCGGTCAAGCTACGCCCGCTGACTACCGCGGCCTTGCCTGTCGGTCACAGGTAACCCAGACTTCGCAACTTCTCACGCGCTGCGGGGTCGAGAATGATGGGAATCGGCTTGTGCGAACCACGCTGCAGTTTCTGCTTCCACTGCGTAAGCCGTCGTTCCATGTCCAACTTCTTCATCTCGCGCATGCGGGAGCCCGATGCGAGCAAGTCGTGTCGTTCTGCCGGGTCGGCTTCGAGGTCGTAGAGTTCGAGCCTTCGCGCCGGCACAGCGTTGGGCGCGCGCTGCGTTTCGATCAGCTTATATCCGCCGGCGACCACAGCTCGAACTTCGATCCCGCGCGGACGCTCGAGGTTCCACACCAGCGTTTCCATGTAGTAGTCCTTCGGGGCGATAGGGGCCGCTTCGAGCACAAGCGGCGCCAGCGACCGTCCCGCTAGACCAGGGGGTAGCTTCCTGCCGAGCAATTCGAGAATCGTCGGCAGCAGGTCCACGTGCCCAACGGCTTGCTCGACGCGACGCCCGCCGGTTTTGGGATCGAGCGCAACGACTAGCGGAACACGCGTGGTCGCCTGATACACGAAGCGGTTGTGCATCATCTCGTCGTGTTCTCCGAGACCCTCTCCGTGGTCGGCGGTAAAGACGACCAAGGTTTTGCCCGGCATGGCACGAACGGCATCGAGCAATCGACCGAGATGATGATCGGCATAGGCGATCTCGGCATCGTACGGCGAGCGAAAGCGATCGCGCCACTGTTGCTGGGGCTCGTAGGGCCAATGGGCGTCGAAGTAGTGAACGAAAACAAACCATCGCGGCCGCCGACCTTCGAGCCAAGCCAGTGCCCGGTCGGTCACTTCTTTGGCCGATCGTTCAAAGTCCAGGTAGTCGTGCCCGATCCAACTGCCCGGCCGGTCCATGCGCCCGCCGGCGCGATCGGAATCCGTCGCGGAAGCGGCAAAATCATCGTCGTATAGATCGAAGCCCTTGGCCAAGCCGAACCGGCGCTCGAGCGGAAAGGCACCGAGAATTGCCGCCGTTGCGAAACCGGCGCCCGACAGTCTCTGGGCAAGCGTCACGACATCGTCGTTGAGCCGGTACTTGCCGTTGCAACGCACTCCGTGCGTCGGCGGCAACAGCCCGGTGAGAATCGTCGTGTGTTCGGGAAGCGTCGAGGGTACGTGCGAAAAGGTCCGGTCGAACACGACACCCGCTTTCGCGAGTTTGGCCAACTCGGGACTCGTCGGTTGCTGGTAACCGTAGATCGACAGTCGGTCGGCACGTGTCGTGTCGAAAGACACGAGAAGAAGATTGTCCGCCGCAGGCCTGCTCGAGCAACCCATCGCCGAAGACAACAGCAACAGCAGCGGTAGCACCGCCCATCGACGGCGCTCGGGCCAGCGGAGAGGCGCGCGCGTCATGCGCCGCAAAGATATCGGTTCGTTGGCGCCACTCAAACGAATGTCTCCGTTGCAACTCCCCGCTTGCCATGCGACAAGGCGCCTGCCCGACCACCGGTCGGGAAGGCGGCGCTAACGATGTCACGCGTAACCGTTGGGTATCAGGACGGAGGTCTTCATCCGCTTTGGCTGACGACCATGGGGCTGCGCCTGGGCCGTCTGTTCGGCGCCCAATCGCTTTGGATGCCCGACCACTTCATGGGTTTCATCCCCTCGCAAGTTTGGACTCCCGACGTCACCGCCGCCGCCAAGCTGATTCACTCGACCGACGGTTTTTTCGATCCCCTGCAAATCCTCGCGGTAATCGCCCAACGGGCGAGGGGTGCCGACGTCGGCACCCTGGTAACCGAGCCGATCCGCAACCATCCGATGGCCCTCGCTCAGTCTTTCGTTACACTCGACCACCTATCGAAGGGACACGCCATTCTCGGCATCGGCAATGGCGAACGCGTCAACGTCGAACCCTACGGACTCCCTTGGCGCAAGCAGGTTTCACGCCTGCAAGAGGCGCTGGCCATCATCCGCCTCCTATGGGAAAGCGGCGGTCAGCCGGTAAACTACGACGGACAGTTTTGGCAGCTGCGTGACGCCGTGTTCAACCTGCCGCTGTACCAGAACCGACCGCCGCGCATCTGGATCGCAGCCCATGCCCCACGCATGCTCTCGCTCGTGGGCCGCTACGGCGACGGCTGGGTGCCGACGCTCAAGACCACACCGGAGGAGTATCGTTCACGCCTCGACACCATACGCTCGGCCGCCGACGATGCCGGACGCGCCTTGGACGGATTCGTCCCTGGCCAACTGCTGATCACCGCGATCGGCGAAAGCCGTGATCAGATCGCCGAACTGGCGATGAACAGCCGATTGGGCGCGGCGATGTCCTTGCTGCTACCGGCCGCGGCGTGGGCCGAACATGGCAAGCGGCACCCTCTCGGCGACACGCACGGCGGCTTCTTCGATATCGTCCCGCCCCGCGTCACCGACGAGCACATCGAGCAGGCGGCCCGAGACATGACGGAGGATTTGCTGCTTGCTTCGATGTACGCTGGCAGCCCTTCCGAAATTCGCGACCAAGTGGCTCCTCTGGTGGACGCCGGAGCGCGCCATGTGATCGTGAGCAACCTCGGTGGGGCCCTTACAGGAGGCGGCCCCCGCGACATTTTACGACTCGCGAGTCTCCTCAGAAAGCTCAGACGGCTTTGACCATCGAACGCGCCCCGACTATGGATCAGGCACGCGCAAGGAGGACTTCTCGATGAACGAGAAATCGGCTCGTCTCTCGGCTGTGTTGGCTTCGCTGCTGCTCGTCTTCGCTACCAGTTGCTCGGGCGGAGGACCGGAAAAGGACAAACAAGGGAAATCTATGAATAGCACCCATCCGGTGGTCGCGATGAAAACGAATCTTGGTGAAGTTGAGATCGAACTCTACCCCGAGAAGGCCCCAGCGACGGTGGAGAACTTTCTCGCGTACGTCGACGATCACTTTTACGATGGCACGATTTTCCATCGCGTCATCCCCAATTTCATGATCCAAGGAGGCGGTTACGACGCCGATCACCAGCACAAGAAAACGCGCGCGCCAATCAAGAACGAAGCCGACAACGGTCTCAAGAACGAAGTCGGAACGATTGCCATGGCCCGCACCAGCGATCCCGACTCGGCAACCGCTCAATTCTTCATTAACGTCAAAGACAACGGCTTCCTCGATTTCAAGAGCAAAACGCTTCAGGGTTGGGGCTATGCCGTCTTCGGCAAAGTAACGCGCGGACTGGACGTCGTGCGAAAGATCGAAAACACGCCGACTTCCAATCACGGCGGGGCTTTCCAAAACGCTCCGGACGAGCCGGTGATCATCGAATCCGTTCGTCGCAAAGCGTCATGACCCTAGCTTGCCGTCGCCGCCGCGAAAGGCCGCGGCGACGGCGGCAAGCTTTCGAGCGACTCTCCGGTTGACTTCCGCGCGCTGGGCCCTCACGATTTAAATAGAGGCCTGCGTTCCACCAATGTACATCTCCGATCTATTTGCTGCCGGCCACGGGCCGGTTTTTTCCTTCGAATTCTTCCCGCCGAAGACGGACACCGGTCGCCGGGCGCTAGAGCACACGGTCGAGCGGCTGGCCGATCTCGATCCCGGTTTCGTCTCGGTTACTTACGGTGCAGGAGGTTCGACGCGGGATCGGACGATCGAACTGGTCGCCGACATCAAGCGCCAACTAGCAATCGAAGCAATGGCACATTTGACCTGCGTGGGGTCGAGCCGGCAGGAACTCGAAAACATCCTGACGCGGCTCGAACAAGCCGGCGTCAAGAACGTGATTGCTCTGCGCGGCGACCCGCCCGGCGACGACGGTTCCTTCACCGCCCCTGCCGACGGTCTGGAACACGCGGTAGACTTGGTCCGATTGATCTGCGCCGGAGGACGCCGGCTTTGCATCGCCGTTGCCGGCTACCCCGAAGTTCATCCCGAGGCTCCGAGCAAGCAGGCCGACTTGGGCTTTCTCGCCGATAAAGTCGCAGCCGGCGCTCAAGTCGTCATCACCCAGCTGTTCTTCGATAACGCGCGCTATTTCGACTTTGTCCGTCGCGCCAAACAAGCCGGCATTTCAGTGCCGATCGTGCCCGGGATCATGCCGATCACCGACGTCGCTCAGATCGACCGATTCACGACCATGTGCGGCGCATCGATTCCCGACGATTTGCGCAGGCGACTCGAAAGCGTGGCCGGGCAGCGTGACGCCGTCATCGAATTGGGAATCGAATACGCCACACGCCAGTGTTTCGATCTGCTCGACAACGGCGCGCCCGGCATCCACTTCTACACGTTGAACAAGTCGGGATCGACCTACGAGATCCTACGCCGCATTCGCGGGCGCTAGTCTCGCGCGGCCGACTCAAGCCGGGGAATGAAGAACACCGCGCGTTCGTGTCGCGCGCCTTGCGCATCGACGAACCCCGAGCCCACTTCAACCAAGAAGCCCGGTCGCCCGTCGGCCGCCAGCTCAGCCGCGCCGAGATTCTCGAATCCCGGAGCTTCTCCGAGGTCGAATTGCCCGAGCAGGCGCTCGGCCGACATCCGCCCGACGAGGGCTCGCCCGGGATGAAGAAAAACACGAGCTTCGAACTCCAACCCCTTGATTTCCTGTCGAAGACCACTCGCCACAGGAGCCGCCAACTCGACCGGGCGCGGGGTGTGGATCGCCGTCTGCCGGCATCCCTCGGCGGTCATCAGCATCCACATGACGCCCCTGTCAGAGCCCCATCTGCTTGGCGATGATCAGCTTCATCACCTCGGTCGTCCCGGCAAAGATCGTTTGAATGCGAGCGTCGAGATAGTCGCGCGCGATCGGGTATTCCATCATGTAGCCGTAGCCGCCGTGGAATTGGAGCACCTCGTCACAGGCCCGCTTGAGGAGTTCGCTCAGCCACCATTTGGCCATGCTGACTTCCGAAACCCGGCTCTCTCCGGCGACGTGCTCCGCGATCAGGCGGTCGACGAACACTCGGCCGATCTTCACCTCGGTCGCGAGTTCGGCAAGGCGGAACTGAATGTGCTGCAACTTGCTAATGGGGCGGCCGAAAGCAATGCGCTCCTTGCAGTAGCGAACGCCTTCTTCGAGCACCAGTTCGGCCGCTGCCGCACAACTCACGGCACACACCAGGCGCTCCTGTTGGAGTTTCTCCATCAGACAGTAGAACCCCGAGCCCTCTTCGCCGAGTAGGTTTTCTTTCGGAATGACGCAATCGCTGAAGCTCAACTCCGAAGTATCCTGCGCCTTGAGTCCCATCTTCTCTAGCCGTCTGCCCTTCTCAAAACCCGGCGTACCGTCCTCGACGACGAACAGCGACACGCCCGCGTACGGCGGGTCGGCGTTGGGATCGGTCTTGGCGACCACGATCACCAAATCGCACAGCTGCCCATTGGAGATGAAGGTCTTCTGGCCGTTGAGAATATAGCTGTCACCGTCGCGCTTGGCGGTCGTGCGAATTCCAGCCAGATCAGAACCCGCACCCGGCTCGGTCATCGCGATCGCCAAGATCTTCTCGCCGCTGGCACAACCGGGCAGCCAACGCTGGTGCTGTTCGGCGTTACCGAACGAGTAAATGTACGGCGCACAGATGTCGCTGTGCAGCGGGAAAGCCGGCCCGTTGGCGCGACAGCGGGAGAGCTCCTCGATCATCACGGCCGAGTAGAGGAAGTCGGTTCCGGAACCACCGAGCTCCTCCGGCAAGAAAGAACATAGGAAGCCGGACTCGCCGGCCTTCTTCCAGAGGGACCTCGGAACGATCCCTTCCTTTTCCCACTGGTCGTGATGCGGGGTGATCTCACTCGCACAGAAACGAGCGAAGGCGTCGCGAAACTGTTCGTGTTCTTCAGAAAAAATCGTACGGTCCATGGCCAATAGTTAGCGTGCAGCCGGCGGCTAGTCCAACGTCTGAGCGAGGCCGGGCGCGGGCGGTTGAATCGGCCCGCATGCCGTCCTAGCTTCGGCGCAACCGATGAAGAAATTCGATATCGACGCGGATCGCCTCGAGCGTTACCTAGTCTCGCGTCTGCCCGAGCTCGCCGGCCGAAAAATCGCGCTCCGGCGGCATCCCGGAGGCCATTCCTGCGAAACCTGGCAACTCACGGCGGACGATCAACGGTGGATCTTACGCCGCCCTCCGCGTGCCCATGTCCAGCACGGCGCGAGCAACATGGCACGCGAGTTCCGTGTAATGGCCGCCCTCGCCGGTTCGGAGGTGCCGGTGCCCCGCATGATCCTACTGTGCGAGGACAGCGAGATAATCGGCGCACCGTTTCTCATCATGGAGGACGTCGCTGGCGTCGTTCTGCGCCACAGTCTTCCTGAAGGGTTCGACTCCGGCCAGGCGCACCGTCGGGCCATCGGTCTGGCCGTCGTCGATACACTGGTAGAACTTCATCGCCTCGACTGGCAGTCGATTGGCCTAGCAGGCCACGGGAATCCGGAGGGATTTCTCGAGCGAAATCTCGACCTCATGCGGCGGCAGTGGCAACGCGTTCACCAACGGGAGATCGCGGCCGTCGAGCGTCTCAGCGAATACCTATTTTCTCACGTTCCAGATACCGCGCGCGCAACCATCGTTCACGGAGACTACAAGCTCGACAACATCATCTGGGCGACGCCCGGCCATGCCGAGGTCGCCGCGGTAGTCGACTGGGAGGTCTCCACGATTGCCGATCCGCGGATCGATCTCGGCTGGCTGCGCGGCTTCTGGACCGACGCCGGCGACGCGCGCGGGGTTGCCGCACTTGGAGGAGGCGTCCTTACGCAAGGCGGCTTTCCCTCGCGGGAGGAGATCGTCGACCGCTATTGCCAGGCGAGCGGACATTCGATCAGCGACTTGGAGTGGTTTGAAGCATTCGCCATGTGGAAAATCGCAATCATCATGGAGGCCAGCTACATGCGTCACCTCCAGGGAGCGAGTGACGACCCGCTGTTCGCCTCGCTCGAGAGTATCGTTCCGCTGCTCGCCGAAGCCGGCGTCAGTGCGCTTGCCGCCGCCGGTCGTCTGTAACACTTTCTTGACAGAGCGCTCCGATCGGGCACTGTCTCGGGATTCGGCGGATTTCTTGATGAGGCTTCCGTGACGATACGTCACGCGAAGATCCCGGCCTCGGTTCCGCCCAAGGAGCATATCATGGCAGATCGGATCCACCCGAACGAGGCGCTGTTTGCCGGCGAAAAGCAGTACCCAATCATCAATGTTTGCGAACATTTCGCCGGCAGCGAAAAGCTCATCGGTAAGGCGCTCGAACTCCAGAACAAGCTCGGCGGCATCTTCGACATCACGATGGACTGCGAAGACGGCGCACAAAAAGGCAAAGAAAAGGAGCACGCCGAGATGGTGGTGGAAATGGCTCGCTCGAGCGCCAACCAGCACAAGAAAGCAGGCGTCCGCATCCATGACTATAGCAACGAATGGTGGCGGCAGGACGTAGACATCGTGGTTCCCGCGGCGGCGGGCGAGATCGCCTACATCACGCTGCCCAAGCCCACGAGCGCGGACGAAGCGGGCGAGCAGATCGACTACGTTCGGCAGGTCTGCAAGAAGTCGGGAATCGAGCGTAGCATCCCGATCCACGTCTTAGTGGAGACGCACGGGGCGCTGCGCGATGCCTACCGGATCGCCGAACTGGACTGGGTCGAGGTGCTCGACTTCGGCCTGATGGACTTCATCTCTGGTTTTCACGGCGCCGTACCAGCATCCTGCATGCGCTCCCCCGGCCAGTTCGAACACCACACGATCGCCCATGCAAAAGCGCGCATGGTCAACGCGGCAATGTGCGCCGGCGTGGTCCCCGCGCACAACGTTACGCTCGATTTGAAGAACGTCTACCAAACCTACGACGATGCTAGCCGTGCAAAAATCGACTTCGGCTTCTTGCGCATGTGGTCGATCTACCCCGCGCAAATTCAGCCAATCGTGGATGCCATGAAGCCGGATTTTGCCGAGGTCGAGACCGGCGCGAATATTCTTCTGGCGGCGCAGGATGCGAATTGGGGGCCAATCCAGTACGATGGAGAACTGCACGACCGCGCAACGTATCGATACTTCTGGGAGCTGGTACAGAAGGCCCGCGTAACCGGAGAGTCGTTGCCGGAGGAGGCTAACGCCCGCTGGTTCGCGGCCTGACGCTTGCCTCGAGCACCGCCGTCGATCATGTCGTCTTCGCACGCGGGGCGACGGCGCCCAATCCCGGGCTGTCGTGCTGGAATTGAAACGCATGACGATCGCTAGCGTCGAGTACCCAGCCGACGAGACGTTCTTTCGACGCACGCTTTGCCTCGCCTTGATGTTGGCCGCGGCCTACGCTCTTGCCGGCCTGTGGTGGGGCTTGCCCAACGGCAACACCTCCTGGGCTGCCGATTCGATCGCTCCGATGACACCGCTAGCCGTCGCCTACCACTCCATCCTGGAGAACGGGCTGAACTCCGGTTACTTCTACTTCAAGTACCCGTTGGGGCACCAGTATCTGCTCGGTCTGCTAGCCTTGCCGACGCTGGCATGCGCATACCTTAGAGGCCATCTTCACGGCATCGCGACAAACTACCCTTTCGGCTTCGAACACCCTGAGACCTATCTGACGGCGCTCGCGGTCAGCTACAGGCTGCTATCGGCAAGTATGTCCTGCGCAATCGTCGCTCTGCTCGCGGCGACCGCCAGACGTCTCGCCGGACCGCGCGCCGGCGCTTTCGCCGGCCTGATCGCCCTCGGCTGCTACCCATTCGTCTTCTACGCCCACACGAGCAACGTCGAGATCCCTTTCATGTTCTGGGCGGTCGCCGGACTTTACGCGATGGTCCGCGCCCTCGAGGAACGCGCGCCTCGCTGGTACCTACTGCTTGGAACCTGCGCCGCCATGGGAGTGTCGACGAAGGAGCAGATCGGGGGATTCTTCTTGCTCATGCCGGTTGCCATTCTGCTAGGACACTGGGCCGACGGGCAGCGACCCCGCCGTTTGTCCGATCTGTTACCGCCGGGCGCCCTCACCGGCGCTCTTGCGGCCGCCGCCGTCTTCTTTGTCGCCAACGGCGGACTCCGGAATTCCAGCGGCATCGTGCATCGCTGGCGCTTTCTCACGCATACGCTCGATCCGGCGCTGAG
>CAZJCO010000096.1:0-9183 GCA_964544375.1 uncultured Myxococcales bacterium | reverse complement strand
ACCTCGTTGTTCAGTGTATGGCCGCTTACGAGGCGAGGGTGCTGCGGGGGCGGTTGCAACTGTATCGGGGGCGGTCGCTGACCGCCGCGTTGTGTTTCAAACGGGTCCTGGATTCGCCGGCCGCGGCGTCCAGGTGCTGGCGGTCAACATCTCCAACGACGCGTGGCTCGCCTCGGGCGGCCAGGCCGCGGCCGAACAGCACTTTGCCATGAGCGTGTTCCGCGCGGTGGAAAACCGGCGCCCGCTGGTTCGTATCGCAACATCGGGGATCTCTGGTCTGATTGACGCGAACGGCATGATCCGCCAGCGAAAACAAATGAGAGAAGGCTCAATGGTGGTGGATGTGTCGCCGCGGCGGGCGCTGGCGCCATACACGCGCCATGGCGACTGGTTCGCGTGGGGATGCGGAGGAGTTGCCTTCGTGACGCTCGCGCGAGCCTGGCCGGAGGCGATGGCGGCGTAACCATCATGAGGCTCCCATGAGACTCGGCGGCGAACAGTCATGGCGGCGGGCAAGCGCCGTCACTCTGGCGGTGCTGATTTCCGGCGTCGCCATTGCCTGCGCGCTCAACAGCTCCCGCTGGATCGGAGCACCGTTTCCGGGCTTCATGGTCATGGCAAACCGCGTCGTTGCCTCTGTCAGCCTGCCGTCGTGGCCGGTTGCCCAGCAACCCGAGATCTATCATCACCGCGTCGTGGCCGTGAACGGCCAGCGCGTCACCAGCTCGGCGGAACTCTACGACTTCGTAAAGAGCTTTCCAGCCGGTTCATCCTTTACATACGTTCTGGCCAGGGGTGACGATCTCTCCGAGGTGACGCTGCGGTCGGCCAGATTCGAGCGCAGGGACTATCTGATCTTCTTCGTACCGTATCTCTTCAGCGGCCTGGCGCTGGCGCTGATAGGCATAGCGGTGCGCTTTCTCAAGCCCACGGCCCCGGCCAGCCGGGCGCTGTTTGCCGCCTGCCTTGCCGGCGGTTTCTACGTGGTGACGGCGGCCGACCTGTATTATCCGCACTGGTTCTTTCGCCTGCACGTGCTTGGGGAGGCATTCTTTCCGGCCGGGTTTATACACCTGGCGCTCGTCTTTCCTATCGATCGCCTGCGCCGCCGCCGGCGCCTGATCCTGTCCTTGCCGTACGCGGTGTCGTGCGTTCTGGGGGCCGCCTACGAGGTTGTGCTTTACCGGTCTGCCTACTCCGCCGTCTACGATTTGTGCATGATCTATGTGGGGATCGCGGCAGTGATCTTTCTTGCGAGATTCGCCTGGGACTACCGGACAACGAGATCTCATCTCACCCGGCAGCGAATCAGGGTTATGATCGTCGGCTTTCTCGGCGGCCTGGCCCTTCCGGTGGTGCTATTCGTGGCCTCTGGCCTGACGGGAGGCGAGGTTCCCGTCAATTATGGCACGCTCACCGCATTTCTCTTTCCCTTGAGCGTGGGCTACGCCATCGTGAAGCACGATCTGTTCGAGATCGAGACGCTGCTCAAGCGCGGCATCTTCTACCTGGCGCTCACCGGCACTCTGACGGTGTCGTATCTGGTGTTCCTGGCGGTGCTCAACGTGGCTCTCAGCTCCTCCAGGATCGCGCTGTCTCCTGTCTTTCCGCTGCTCTTCACGCTGGCGGTGGTGTTGCTGTTATCTCCCATCAAGGATGCGCTGCAGAAGGTCGTCGACAGGATATTCTTTCGCCTGCGCTATGATCCGAGAAAGGTGCTGGAGAGAACCAGCGCGGCGCTTGCCTCGACGCTGCGGGTGGGAGAGAAGCTCTCGCCGATATGGGATACCAGCAAGGGCGCTTGGGGGGGCACGGCGGGCTGGGGCGCAGCGTGAGTGGTTGGTGCGACGGTTTCGGTGGGGATGGCGTGAGCGTGATTGGTGGTGGCGGCTGTGCGTGGGGCGCGGCGAGACAACCGCGGAGGTAAGCCGGGCCGGCGTCCCGCCGGCCGACAGTCCCAGCGGCGGGCGGAAGAAACGCACGCACTCGCCGCCCGCCGCGCCGGCGCAGTCGGCGTTGGAATTGCAAAGCGCCAAGCTTACCAGGCAGCGTTGCTCGTGCGTCGGGCCGCTGATCTCGCAGACGGTGTCGTTCTGGCTGTCGCAGTCGCAGGTCAGGTCACAGGTCGCACCGCCCGTGCAGTCCGTATCGATCTTGCATACCGAGCTGTCGTTGGAGCAGCGTCGCACGACCTCGAACGTGACCGAAGCTCCTTCGATCAGATCCGTGTCGTGGGCAATTCCGTTCCAGCCCGAGTCGAGCTTGGTGCCGGCAACCGAGACCAGCTTGCCCGAACTGCACTTGGGCCCGCCGGTGCTGCAGGGACAGTTGAGCGTTACTCCCTGGCCGACGGCTTTCTTCAGGCAAAGCAAGGCGTCGGTTGCGACGATGCGGTTGCCTCCGGTGGGCTCGCAGACGCAACCGGGGGGCGTGCCCAACGTGCACTGCACGGCGCCGACGGCGGCCTTCAAGATGAAGAGACAGTCACTTGCCGTGGGATTGGTGCCCGACGATACCGGCTGACTGCAGTCGCCTTGCGCAGCAAACGCTGCGCCGGAGACGATCAGGATCGCGGTCGCCGCGACGGCGGCAACCAAATGATGCGTGCGTATCCTCATGAAAGTGGTCCTCCGTTGCCGGCCGCTAGTCAAGCCGGCCAAGTGGGCACTGACCATATGGAAAGTGGCCTTCTCAGACAAGCCGCGGGGGCAAAAAGAAGGGGGCCCGAAGGCCCCCTTCTCGAGCTTATAGCCCGGCGCAAATCCGGCGGCTTACTGCGCCGTGATCGAGGCCACGCTGACCGTCGGTGTCGGCGTGACGGGCAGCAGGCTGGTATCGGAAGCGTCGGTTACGGCGACGGCGAAATCGCCGGCCACCGGTACCGGACCCGTACTCTGGAATACGCAGGTCGCGACGTTGGTCGGCCCCGTGAAGCCGGCCAGTGCGATGAAGGCCGCGCTGACCTTGCCGGCATCGTCGTCGTTGAACGAAGCCAGCGCGCCGGCCACGTTCGAGGTGCACTGCAGCGTGCCGCCGGCACCCGGATCGCCGCCCGACCCTACGAAATCGCCCGGAGCGCCCGAGTAGTCTACGTCAAAGCCAAGCGCGCCGAGCGTGACCGCGTCGTCGAGCTGGAAGACGATATCATACAACAAGGCTCCGCCACCGGTCGTGGTCGTCGTGGTCCCCCCGATCGTCGTGGTAGTCGATGCGATCGTCGTGGTGGTCGACGGGATCGTCGTGGTGGTCGACGGACCAGCGGTGGTGGTCGTGGTCTCCGGCAGCGAGCAACTTACGTTCGTCACGGCGACCGTCGGCGAGAGCGGCAGGAAGTTCGTGTCGGACGCATCGGTGACGGTGATCCCAAAGTCACCGGCCGCCAACGCGGGGTTGCTCGTCGTGTAGTTGCAGGTGGCGACATCCAACGGTCCCGTGAAGCCCGCCAAGGCGACCAATCCAGTGCCGAGTACCTTGGTGCCGTCGTTGTCGTTGAACGCCGCGATCGCGCCCGCCACCGAGCTGGTGCAGGAAACGCTGCCACCGGTTCCGTCGAAATTGCCGCTGGCACCGCTGTAATCCGTGTCGTACTGCAGTGAGGCGATCGTCTCGTTGGAGGTCACCCCGAAGGTGATCACGCACGGAATTTGATTCCCCGGCACGGTCGTTGTGGTCGTCGAACTGGTGGTCGTTGAACTGGTGGTCGTTGAACTCGTGGTCGTCGACGACGTCGAGGTCGATGAAGTGCTGGTCGTCGTGGTCGACAGCGTGGTCGTCGTCGAGACCGGTCCGCCCGCGCAGCTAAAATCGTTGGCGCGCGTGCTTACGCAAATCGTCGGGCTCTCGTCGCAGGACGGAGTCGCTGGTGCACAGACGCCGTTTCCCTCGGTCTCGGCTTGTACGTCGCCGAGTTCGCCGCTCAGCAACTGGCAAGTCGCCAGGGTCGTAAGCGCGCTGACGGTGCAGCCACTGATCGTGATTTGGAGTCGGTTGGCAACTTCCGTCGTGGTAACGCTGCAACCGGCGGTCTCGAGCGCGGCGAGCAGGTTGCAGGTACCCTCGCCGATCAAGGCGTTGGCGGCGGCCAAATCGACGCTCGCGCTGATGCTCGAATACTGTCCGGAGCCGACCAGGTTGAAGAAAAACTTTTGGCCTGTGGACCCGTTGTCGTCACAGCCCATCGAGGAAAGCGCCATCACGCTGGCGAGCCCGAGAGCCCCGATACTTCGTTTGGATAACCTCATGCCAAATTTCTCCTTCAATTCTTGCCACCCCGGGCGTCGCCCGGTCCGCAGTGCAATTCTAAACAATTGTCGGCCTTACGACTCGGAACCCCCCGCCGCTGGCCGGGGCACAGCTGTATAAAGGTACCTTTAGCCGGGTGCGGGCCTGCTTGTCAAGCTCCCCGGCATCTGCCGTGTTCTTCTGTCGTTGGCCGTAATCGATGACCCGATCGGGGGAGGCTAGGACTTGCCTTCTCTCACTGGGCGGGCCTATCTAACACAAGGCCTTTCGCTTGGCGCCCTCCGGCGGCGCTGCTAGGCCCGCGACATCAGCAACCAAACGAGGGTTGGAGGTTTCATGCGCCAAGTCAATTTTTTCCGCTCTTTCCGCGTTTTTCGATGGGCCGCCGCCGCGGCCTTGATCATCTCCCTGGTTTTGCCACCAAGTGCAAAAGCCTTTTTTCAGACGACCAAGCTAGAAGGGACGCTCGGGACGGACATCTCCGGTATCTGGATCGGCGTTTACCACGTCATGCCGACCTTCCGCGTGCGTCTGGACACGGTCGCCGGCGGCGTCGCTCCGTTCAGCGTAAAGCCCCTTTCTGCAGATGCCCGGCGCATCTTCGGCGATGCCGCAGGCGTTCAAATCGACAAGATGAGCGATCCCAGTACCAGCTCGAAGTTCGGGCTGTTCCCGGGGGACATCATCGTCAAGCTCAACGTTCATCCCGTCAAGGACGTTGACAGCTTTAACCAAGCACTGAAGACGGTTACGGCCGATTGGTTCCTGATTACCGTGCGGCGGCCTCAGTTGATGGTGCCGAAAGTTCGGCTGGTCAAGTTCTACTACTCGGTCACCGGCAGCGAAGACGCCACCAGTTCGGAGATTTCCCGGGAAATCGTTCGCGTGAATCTGATCGACGGCGATCTGCCCTTCCAGGGCGCGCTCGACAAGGCCAGATCCAGCCACTCGTTCTTCGAACCGAGCGAGGAGCAACTACGGCAGCTGCGTGAGCAATGGTACCGATTGCCGGAGCCTAAGAGGGCCGTCTTTGTCCGCGGCGAACATCGCGTCGTCAGCGCCGAGAATTATGATGGCGGCTTGCGCAAAGACGACAATATGAACGGCACCTCGTTCGCGATCGTGAGTACCCTCGACGGCAACCCCATGGTTGGAGGAGGCAAGACCATCGGTATTCACGGGGTGCGCAAGATTGGCGATGGCGTGATCGAGGGATCCTATGTGGAGTCTTCGATGGGCAACGCGCCGTTTCCGATTTCTATCGAATTCGACGGCAGCTTTGTTCTAAAGAAGATCGCGCCGTATTCGGACAAGGACTTCGAGCACACTGCGGCTCAGGCGCAGGGTAAGGACCAGGCGCAGGACGAAAACCTCGAGCTTGCGCCGGACGTTCCCGAATCAGACGAAGACTGAATGAGAAAGGCCCGCCGTCCGCATGGACGGCGGGCCTTTCTTCTGATCGGCCGAGAGGCTCTCCGCGCTTTCTTACGGGAGCGAGGTGAAGCCGTTGGTCACGTTCGTTGCGAACTCGCGGATACGGCCAGGTCCGCCGAGCCCGGCCGTCGAGTTGATCGCACCATTGCCGGTGGCGCCGATGCAGAACGCGGCGACGCTGAACGGGTTCGTCGGCGTCGTGCCCGGCCCGCCGCCGGTTGCCGTAATGTTCTCCAGGAAGCAGTCGCGCTCATCGGAAACGCAGATGCCGGCTCCCGGATGGTCGTCGACGGTTCCGATGATGCCGTCGTTGCCCGCTTCGCAGAGACGCGCCTGGTCGCAGGTACCCCCGCAGGTCTCGCCCGAGGGGCAGTCGCTCTGCAGCACACAGGGCGAACCGGATACGCTGCAGGTCGCGTCGCAGGTACCGTTGGCCTGATCGACGAAGCAAACGATGAACTCGTTGTGTGCGCCGTTGCAGTGGTAGACCGGCGGGCCCGCCGCGCATATACCGTCGTCGGGATCGCCGACTAGAGGCGAACATAGCGGTACGCAGCGACCGCTCGGACAAGCGTCCTGGCAAGTGCCGGCGCCGCAGTCGCCGTTCGTGCTGCAGCCGTTCAGCTCGAGGGCCGGGTCGCCGGTTCCCACGCAATGCGTCGGGTTGGCCGAACACGCGCTGCCCGGGCAGTCGGCGTCTTCGTCGCAGGCGAATCCGCCGTTGGTGCCGCCTGCGCAACTCGTGAACAGGCCGTTCTGGTGGTCGCCCGTGCCGCACCCGGTGCCGGCTTCGGCGCCCGCGTTACACGCCGCGGCGCAGTCGTTGGGCTGGGTCGCCCGACCACCATCGAACGGGCAGGGACAGTCGAACAGCTTGAAGGCCACGTTCGTGCAGGGGACCACGTTCGGCAGGCTGACCGTTTCGCTCGTCAGTGGCAGGTAATTGATCTCCAGCCCTTCGCCCGAGATGTTGAATCCGGGATCCGGCACGCAGTCGTGCGAGGTGGTGCCGAAGTCGCGGGTAGCGGCTTCGATGCGGCAGGCCTCGCCATCGTTCGGACCGGCGCGGCAGGCCAGGCTGAGATTGCAGAAATCTCCGACCGGGCATTGCGGCGAGCTGCTGGTGCAGGTTTCTCCGCTCGGGCAGTCGGAATCGAAGCGGCAGGACGTCGCGGTCGTGGTGCTGCAGGTACCCTCGCAGACCGTGCCGGTGTTGTTGCAGAAACCGCCGCAGACCGGGCAGGGCAGGAGGTTGTTTACGCCGAGGTGAACCTTCGAGAACAGCATCTCGTTGCGTGCTTCCTGGCCGCTGACGATATCCATCGTGCCGTTGACGTCCACGCGGTAGTCGCTGAGTATGCAGACCGCGGTGCCGCCCGAAGAAATCGGCAACGGGGCACCGTTGGGCATGATCAGGCAAGTCTGCGAGGTGTCGCAGCGTCCGCGGCAGATCGCGCCGGATGAGCAATCGTCCTGCGAAACGCAAGCCGTCGACGGCACGCCGTTGGCGTCGTAGCACTGCGAGTTGCAGTCGTTGTTATCCAGGCAGTAATCACCCGCATTCGTCGAGAACGAGTCGCAGATGGCGCAGTCCTCGTCTTTGTTCGAACCGTCCTTGGTTCCACCTAACGACGGCGGGTTGGTCGCGCGATCGTCGCACTTGGTCCCGCTGTGCGGCTCCCAAGAGCACGTCGGCAACTGGAAGTTCGAAACGATGTCGCACACCGAATCGGCCGAACTGCCGACGCAGGTGACGCCGTTCGGGTCGAGTTGGCTGCAATCGCAGTTTTGCAGCGTGTAAATGTGAGCGGATAGGTCGGCCACACCCTGTTCGTGCGACTTGCCGGTCCAGCCGTTGTCGAGGTCGGCGGTAATTCCGTCGGCCATGTAGCGAACACGCTTGACGTCGCCGCAGGTGCACTCGTACAAGTCCCCAGGCGGCAGGCACTGGCCGGGACACGCGCTGTCGTCGGCACCATCGCACTCTTCGCCGAGCAGGGCGAAGGCACTCGGTATCTGGTTGACGGTACCGTCGCCGCAGACGCCTCGGGCCGGCGGGTAAGCCGCTTCGACCAGCGAGCGTCCGGAGTAGGTCCGCAGGCCGGCGGCGGTATCGGAGTCGGTGATCTCGGCGGCGGCGGCGATCAAACAGTCGGCCGCTTCCGTGGTCGTAAGCGGCGTCGCGCCGGAACCGCAGAGGTCGAGTGCGAGGATATCGGCGTCAGTGCACTTCTTGGTCGCAGTGTCGCGCAATTTCTCTTCCATCTTGCCGATCTTGGCCGCGAGCTTGACGTCGTCGCGAGTGCAGGTCGCCGGGTTGCCGGTGGTCTTACCTTTGTTCAGACTGTCGCGGCATTTGACCACGCCCTTGTAGATCGTCGAGGAGAGCTTTTGCGTTGCTTTGCTCAGAGCGGCGAGGCACTTCGCCGCATCCGCGGAGACTGACGAGGCCGACGTGATCGTTCCGTAAATCGCATCGAGCAAGGTGCCTGCCGTGTCGCTGGTCAAGCTGTTGACGCAGTCGGCGAGATCGTCGGGCGATGTGATGCTCCCTCCGATGGCAGCTTCACAGAACGCTCCGGGGAATCCCATGTTTCCCATGTCGAAAGGCTGAAACAAGGGCCCGGCCGTGCACTTCTCGGCGGCGCCGTTGGCCAACGGCGGGCAAGTGGTGTCGGCCATGCATGGGATGTCGGGGTGGACCGAGCAAACGCTACCGCAACTCTTTTGTGCCGACTTGGTTACCTTTCCCTCGATCTTTCCGATCTTGGTCAAGCCCTTGGTATCGGGACAACTCCCCGGCGTCTTGCCGGAGATATCGGCGTCTTTACATTTGGCCGTTGCCTTGGCGATTGTCGCCGCCAGCTTGGCCGCCGATTTGCCGACCTTACCTGCGCACTTGGTTTCGATCTTCGTCAGCAACTGCGCGGACGCGCTCGTTGCCAGCAGCGCGGCAGCGGCAAACGCTACGAATCCGACCGCGACCCGAGTCGCCTTGTTACGATCAATCATGGAAAACTCCTCCTCGCCGAATGCACAAAGCACCCTACCAGCGTCCGTCGTTGCGGGGACAGGGCATCGCTGGCGTTAGTGCAGACTAGAAACCTGGCTAGACGTTAGGTGACCCGGACGGAGCTTGTCAAGACGAAACTAGCGTTTCTACCGCTTTGGGGACCGCTTAGAGCACGGAAAAGGCGTCTCCAGATTGCGCGGTAAACGCTGCTGCTACCCACGCATGCGGGGGTGAGATTCGATGCCGCAATGCGGCACGGATGCTCTTTGTCGCCGCTGCGGCCTCAGTAGTTGCGGCGCGTTTCGAGTTGGATGATCGTTCGCGAAGGTCCGGGCATCCCGGTCGCCTGGTTGATGCCGCTAGAGTTCGTCGGCGGCACGCAGAACGTGGTGGCAACGACCGGCTTGTCGGGGTCGGCAATGCCGCTGGATTGAATCGGTTCGGGGGGGGAGGGGCGGGTGTCCCTGGGGCGGGAATTCGCCCAGCTGGGCGTG
>CAZJCO010000095.1:0-9204 GCA_964544375.1 uncultured Myxococcales bacterium | reverse complement strand
CTTGGTGGTGTTCGAGCTCACGCGTGTGCGCGCAGAGGGGTCGCCCCGGGTGCTGGCAAAACTCGAGTCGCTCACCCCTGGAGGAAGCGTCAAGGACCGCATCTGCCTAGCGATGATCACCGCCGCCGAAGCCGACGGCCGGCTCAAACGCGGCGGAACCATCATCGAACCGACCAGCGGAAACACCGGCATCGGCCTGGCCTTGGTCGCCGCCGCCAGAGGGTATCATCTGGTCTTGACCATGCCGGAAACGATGAGCGTCGAACGCCGCAGCCTGCTCGAGGCCTACGGCGTCGAACTGATCCTTACCGCCGACACCAAAGGCATGCACGGAGCGATCCGTAAGGCAGAAGAGATTCTCGAAGAACACCCGGATTACTTCATGCCACAGCAGTTCTCTAATCCGGCAAATGCCGAAGCCCACCGCCGCACCACTGCGCGCGAGCTGATCGAGCAGTGTCCCACGATCGACGCCTTCGTCGCCGGCGTCGGCACGGGAGGTACGATCACCGGCGTCGGCTCGGTGCTGAAGCAGAGGTGCCCAGGGGCCGAGATCGTCGCCGTCGAGCCCGCAAGTTCTCCTGTGTTGTCCGGCGGCGAGCCCGGGTACCACAGCATCCAAGGGATCGGCGCCGGCTTCATCCCCGACGTGCTCGACCAATCGCTCATCGACCGGGTGCTCACGGTACGCGACGACGAAGCCGCCGAAGCAACGCGCGCTCTGGCCCGCGACGAAGGAATTTTGGTCGGCGTCTCGTCGGGGGCGAACTGCGCTGCCGCCCTGCGCGTCGCACGTGAGCTGGGGCCCGACAAAACGGTGGTCACCGTCTTCTGCGACACCGGCCAGCGCTATCTCACGACCGCGCTATTCGGACCGGAAGGAATCTGATGCAGCCGTCCGCAGAACTCGACGCAAAACTCGCACGCCTCGAAGCGTTGCTCCGTGAGATGCAATCGATGGTGGTAGCATTTTCCGGCGGCGTCGACTCGACTTTCTTGCTCCGGGTCGTGTCGTCCCTGCCGGGACTTCGCCATCTGGCGCTGACGGCAGACTCCCCCACGAACACGCGCGAAGAACTCGAAGAAGCCCGCGCGCTGGCCCGATCCTTTGGTTCGGCCCACTTGGTTGTGGCGATCGACGAGCTCCGTATCGCCGGCTATGCGGAAAACCCGCCGGACCGCTGTTACCTCTGCAAGGGCGCTCTATATCCCAGATGTTGGCAGGCAGCGCGCGCCCACGGGCTCGCCTGCGTCGTCGACGGCGTGAATCAGGACGACCTCGGCGACTACCGCCCGGGACTCCGCGCCGCGGCCGAACACGGGGCGCGCCACCCCTTGGCCGAAGCCGGCTTGTCGAAAGCCGAAGTACGTG
Source organism: uncultured Myxococcales bacterium (assembly GCA_964544375.1). Classification (GTDB taxonomy): domain Bacteria; phylum Desulfobacterota; class Binatia; order UBA1149; family SPBQ01; genus CAZQYE01. The sequence goes on along the minus strand of CAZJCO010000095.1, from coordinate 7,832 downwards.
CGTTATCGTCGCGCCTGGGACTGAGTACGGCCGACAAACCGGCATCGCCCTGCCTGTCGTCGCGTTTTCCATACGGTACGACGATTACACGCGCGCGACTTCAGGTCGTCGCCCGCGCTGAAGCCGCCCTGCGAGCACTCGGATACCGCGAACTGCGAGTGCGCCACCTCGGTGACCGGGCGAGAGTAGAAATCGCGAGGGCCGACTTCGCTCGGCTCGAGCAGGAGGGGGAACACGCACGAATCATAGAAGCGGTCCATCGCATCGGGTTCCCGGAAGTCGAGATTTCCGACGAACCACTGCGTTCGGGAAGTCTCAACGATTCCCTGCCCGCCTCCGTTCGAGTACAGAACGCACCAAAGCGAGATCCGCAGGATCCGTAATCTTCAGATTTGTACGATCCGTGGGGACCAACGCCACCTCGTGCCGGCAGCATCGCTGCACGAGGCTAGCGTCGTCGCTAAAAACCATCTTGGTCGCCCTCGCGCTGCGGTGAGCGCGCGCCAGCAGCTCGAAGGCGAACACCTGAGGCGTCTGCACCGCCCAGATTTTGGTCCTGTCGAGAGGGCGGCTGTGGCCTTCCTCGTCTTCCTCTCGCAGACTGTCCGGCACGCGGCAGGCCGCCGTCGCCGCACCGTACTCGCCGGCTGCCTCGATCGTCGCCGCGATCGTTCTCGGCGTGACCAGGGGCCTGGCCGCGTCGTGAACACAGACCCATTCGGGCTCCTGCGCGAGCGCCTCCAGGGCGATGCGCACCGAAGCCTGTCGCGTCTCGCCGCCGGCGACCACGCGCAAGGCGCAGCCGGGCCACTGGAGTCCTTTTAGCGCCGCTGCAACCTCCTCGATCGCACCGGCCGGCACAGCCAGGACGGTTTCGACCATCCCCTCGACGGCTTGAAAGGCTTCGAGCGTCACCCGCACCAGGGGCCGCCCGGCGATCTCGACCAGGGCCTTGGGTCTGCCCAAACCCAGCCGGCTGCCGGCTCCCGCCGCCGGCATGATCAGTGCGATCTTTCGAGTCGAAGCCATCATGCGACCAAGAAAAAAGGCCGGGCAGAGCCCGGCCTTTTTGCGCCCCGCGCGGGGCAGCAAATCCTCAGTGGCCGAAGATCGTCTTCAGCTCCTCCATGATCTTTTCTTCGCTGTGCGCCTTGGCGATCGCCAGCTCCTTGACGAGCAAATTGCGCGCCGTATCGAGCATCTTGCGCTCGCCGAAGGACAACTCCTTGTCCCCCTTGAGCATGAACAAGTCTCTCAGCACTGCGGCGATCTCAAGGACGGACCCGGTCTTGATCTTTTCCGTGTACTCTCGGTAGCGCCGGTTCCAAGTGGCTTGGTCGATGCGAACGCGCTTTTCGCGAAGCACCTTGTAGACCTTGCCGACCATGTCTTTGCCAATCACGCGACGCAGGCCGATGGAACCCGCGTTGGCCGTCGGAATCATGATCTTCATGTCGCTGTCGATGATCCGAAGCGTGTAAAACTTGGTTTCCGCGCCGGATAGCTTTCTCGACTGCACTGCCTCGATAACGCCCACACCATGGGCTGGATAGACGACCTTCTCGCCGATTTTGAACTCGCTCAACGGGACCTCCTAGTTGTAGGGGTAGCAAACGACGTCGACTGAGTTTATTCGACTTTTCCCAAAAAGTCAATAGGTTAGGAGGCTGCCAATCGCCTCGCGAGCGCTCTCGAAAGCAAGCTCGTCCAACGTATCCGCCGTCTCTCCGGCGATTCGCGACAACGCCGAAGGGTCGTAAAGATTAGCGGTACCCAGCTGCACCGCCCTAGCTCCGACCATCAGGAACTCCACCGCGTCACGACCACTCCACACCCCGCCGCCTGCAACCACCGGCAGCTCGAGTTGCCGACAGAGCTGGTAGGCCTTCCACAACGCCACCGGCTTGATGGCCGGACCCGAAAGGCCGCCGGATACGTTGCTTAGAGCAGGCCGGCGCGCCTCAAGATCGACCGCCATCCCCTGCAGGGTATTGACCAACGAAACGGCATCGGCTCCCTCCGCGGCGGCCGCGCGCGCGATTTCGACGACGTCGCTCACGTTCGGCGAAAGCTTCACCCATAACGGCTTCCCGCAGCATCGCCGGGCCGCCGCCACCACTGCGGCCGTCAGTTCCCCACTGGCCGCCGGCAGTCGGCCCCATTCGTTTCGGTTCGGGCTCGAGAGGTTCAGTTCGACCGCGCAAACGCCGTCGAGGGCTGCAAGCCGTTCGGCGACTGCCGCGTATTCCCGGGGGCTGTCGCCCCAACAGTTGGCCACGACGGGAACGCCGAGCCGTCGCAGCGAAGGCAGTTTGCGCTCGCAGAACTCGTCGATTCCGATGTTTTGAAGCCCAATTCCGTTCAATACGCCGGCGGCCGTCTCGACAATTCGAGGACTCGGGTGGCCGGCGCTAGGACGCAGCGATAGTCCTTTGACGACCACCGCTCCGACTAGCGACCAGTCGACGAGACCGTCGTACTCGAGTCCGTAGCCGAAGGTTCCGGAGGCGGCAATGACCGGCGTCCGCAGCGTCAGCGAACCAACGGTCGTTGTCAGATCGGCCAAGGCCTTACCAGCGCGCAAGCGCCGATGCCCACGTGAACCCAGCCCCGAAAGCCGCAAAGCAGACCAGATCGTCTTGCTTGATACGCCCTTGCTCGACCGTTTCGGTCAACAAGATCGGAATCGTCGCCGCAGTGGTATTGCCGTAACGCTCGATGTTGTTGGCCATCCGATCGTCACCGATTCCGAGCCCCATGGCGACGAGCTGGTTGATCCGCAGGTTCGCCTGGTGGGGCAGCAGCATGTCGATGTCGTCGGGGCCGAGACCGAGATCCTCGAGAACTTCCCGGATCACTTCGGTCATGCGCGAAACGGCGTGCTTGAACACGTAGCGGCCTTCCATGCGGGGGAAAACGTAGTCGCTCTCGGGTGGAGCGAGGTCGAGGTCAAGCCTCGGTTTACGACGATGGGAGGGGCCGTGTGTGCAGAGCTTCTCGGCATATTTCCCTTCGGCGTGGAGCTTGAAAGAAAGAAATCCGCGTTCGCCGTCGGGGCTCGGCCCGATCACGACCGCACCAGCGCCGTCGCCGAACAGCACGGTTACGTCGCGGCCTCGTGCGCCCTCGAAATCGATGCCCGAGGAGTGGACCTCACCGCCGACGACAACCACGTTTCGCGCCGCACCGGCACGGACGAACTGATCCGCTACCGCCATCGCGTAGAGAAAACCCGAGCACTGGTTGCGAATGTCGAAAACCAGCATCGGGCGAGCGGCGAGTCGCTCGTGCAAGAGGGACCCGTTGCCCGGAAAGTCGATGTCGGGGCTCAAACTGCAACAGATCAAGGCATCGATATCGTCGATGCTGAGTTGCGCCATCGCAAGCGCCTTGCCGACCGCACGAACGGCCAATCCCGTGCTTCCCTCATCGTTGTCGACATAGCGGCGCTGAGCAATCCCCGAACGTTTACGTACCCAATCGTCGGAGGTGTCTACGATCGGGGCCAGATCGTCGTTCGTAACGACGGTCGACGGTACCTCGAATCCCTGCCCCAAGATCGCGCTTCGGCGGGGAAAGGACATGCTCAAACCTCCACGATTGCGGCGCCCCAGGAAGCGCCCGAGCCCGCCGTCAACAGGGCGACGGTTTCCCCGGCCCCGACAAAGCCCTGCTGCAGCGCCCGAGCCAACTCCAGCGGTAGCGATGCCGAGTAGGCATAGAGAGTTTCGGCTTCCAAAACCCGATCGGCCTTCGCTGCGAGTCGATCGGCCAGTTCCGCTTCGACTTCGGGCAACAGATGTCGAACCAGTAAAACGTTGACATGGTCCACGCCGGCCTCGGAGAGTGCGGCCTCGAACACACCTGGCAATCGCTCGAGCGCCGCATCTCGCAAGCCGGCAACGTCCGCCCGCGGATAAATCAAGCCGCGCTCGATCGCCTCGCGCGTCACGCGCTGGCCTCGCGCGACACCGCGGTTCTCGAGATGCCGACTCGACGGATACTCGCACCACAACAGGCGGTGAAGGCGTCCGTCGGTTTCGACCACCGAAGCGAGGATGCGCCCTGGCCCTTCCCCTGCCTGCACCAGGCAGACCGCCGCAGCATCGCTGGTAAGGCAGGCCAGCTCGAGCTGTTCTCCATCGAATCGGTTCTGATGAGAAGGTACTTCGCCGGCCGCGAGCAGAACGTTTTCGGCGCTCCCCGTCTCGATGAAACGGCGGGCCGTCTCCAAGCCAACGAGAAAGCCGCAGCATTGCGATCGCACGTCGAGACAAGCCACCGTGGCCGCATCGAGCTGGTCCTGCAGCAAACAGGCCGAGCCGGGAAAGGTCAGGTCCGGGGTGTTCGTCGAAAACAGGATCAAATCGACATCGCAAGCACTGAGGGCGCTTCTCGCGAGCACGTCGCGCGCGGCAACGGCGGCAAGTTCGGCGGGCCCAACGCCATCGGGGGCAAAGCTGCGCAGACGGCGCTGCGACAACCGCGCGACCGTATCCACGTCAACCGCCAACGTTGCGGCCAGCTCGCCGTCGCTCGGACGCTGCGGCGCGAGTTCAGCCTGAAGCGGTCCGATTCGAGCCGTTCGCACCGGTCGGCACTCCTTTCCTCACGACAACGACCTCCAGCAACTTGTTTTCGTACCGATGCACGCAGCGGTCGGCGATTCCTCTCAGAGGAATGCGCGTCAGAAAGTCTGCCGGGAAGGCCGGAGAAACCCCGCAAACTGCGCGAAGCTCGGGAGCCGCGACGCTTCCGCGAACCAACAAGGATCCATCGTCCAACTCCACCTTGAGGTCGTAGTCGGGCATCTCGTCACCGAGCTGCAGGCGATCTCTGGCCTGGGAAGCGGGAATGTTACGCGGCAGTTCGAGGCGAACGTAAGACCCACCGGCGTGTTCTTCGACGATGTAAACTTCGCCATAACGCCGTTCGCGTTCACGCTTGGATTCGAAGACCTCGCCGACGAATCCCTCGACCGGGACGACGCCGTTGCGTCGCCAACGCGCCACCTGGGAGATCAGCGGCCGCAGCAACCAGGCGATCGGCGTCCCATAGGCGCTTCCACCGAGCGCTATCTCACCCACCGGCCGGGCACGAAAGATCCCCTGTCGCAGCCGAACCATGGTCTCGACCGATGCGACGACTATGCCGAGCATGATCCAGCCTCGATCGCTCTCGCCCAATGGCGGCATGCCGGCAACCAAACCGACACAGTAGCCGAGCACCGGATAAAGCAAGAAGTCGAGTAGGACATTCGAGGCGGTTGCTACCTCAGCCGAAAACACGTGTTCTCCCCCGGTAGCCTCGGCCAGGCGCTGCTTGGTACGATCGTCGAGGGCACCGAGCAAGGGAGCGGCGAGTAACATGAGCGGGCGCAGCAGCCGTACTCCGCGGCTGGGGGGTATCTTGCGAATCGCGGCCAAAGCCGACTCGAAGGAGGCAGTATCGTCCGACACGGGTATTTCCGCCATCCGGCGTAGACCTTCTAACTACTCGATTTCTGAAGCTAAACCAAGTCAGGATTGAACAGCTCTAGTCGGCCGATCGCTGCAGCACGACGGTATGTGTCGCCTGATTCGCGCCGTCTTCGATCTTGAGCTCGCGCAACACGTCGTCCACGCGCGCCCGGAAGTCCGAGGTCACCGACCGCGCTTCGGTCCTGTTTCGCACGACGTAGGGCGTAATCAGCACGATCAACTCGGTACGCTCCTGGTCGTCCCCGGTGCTGCGGAACAGCTCGCCGAGGAACGGCACGTCCATCAAAAACGGCACGCCGGACTGAGACCGCCGATTGGTCTCGCTGATGATCCCGCCGATGACGATCGTTTCGCCACTCTGAACCACCACCGTCGTTTCGGCCTCTCGCGTGGTAAACGTCGGCGAGGCAATGCCGGACACACTGCCGGCGATCTCGCTGACCTCCTGCGAGAGATTCATGTTCACCAGCCCTTCAGAGTTGACCTGGGGGGTCACGTGCACCACGACGCCGGTGTCTCGATACTCGACGTTCTGCAGAATCGCCGAAGCGCCGCCTTCGTTGTTCACGCTCGTATCGGATTGGCTCGTCAGGATCGGCACCTCTTGGCCAACGACAATACGAGCTTCCTGGTTGTCGGTCGTGAGGATGTGCGGCCGCGAAAGAACTTTTACTTTACTGCGATCGGCCAACGCGGTGAGCGTTGCGGTGTAATCGCCACCAAACCAACTCAGCTTGAGATTGTCGATACCGCCAGATCCGAGTTTGCCGTCGGCGCGCAGGGTATGTGTGCCGAAGAACATGCCCGGCAGCTTGCCGTCGACTTTCGGTTCCTCGCTCGACGCAGCGCCGAGTTGGTGCTCGACTCCGGTAGAGAACTTGTCGGTCAAGGTGATTTCGGCGATCAACATCTCGACCAAGACCTGCCGCGGAACAACGTCGAGTTCGCGGATCACCGAACGGATCATCTCGTAGTCGCGCGGCGTCGCCAATACCACCAACGCGTTGGTACTCTCGTCGGCAACGATCTTCACCTCTTGCTCGAAGGCGGCACCGCCGGCTGTGCCCTCGCCGGTCCCGCGCAGGACCAGTTGCCCGCGTGTTGCCGCACGATTGGCAGCTCGCTCCGGTTGGTTGCCCCGGCCGGCACGGCCACGTTGCGCATTGTCGAGGCCACCGGCCAAGCCGACGCCGCGTTCCGACAGCGCTCCTCCCCGAGCCCTCGCGCCGCCCGCGTTGTCTTCGGCCAGACCAGCGTAGACTTCGTTCAGCACCTCGGCCAAGTCGACCGCCTTGGAGTTCTCGACGCGATAAACGTAGACGCGGCGTTCCGTGCCTCCTTCGGCCTGCGCATCGAGGATATTCAGCCAATGCTCGACGTTGGCCTGAACAGCAGGATCGAAGGCAACCACCGCCAACGAGTTGAGGCGGACCAGTGGAATGATGTGCGCCCGTGCACCGGATTCGGTTACTTGATAGCCTTCGAGAATCGTCGTCAGTTCTTGTGCGATGTCTTCAACCGAAGCGTAATGGATAGGGTAGACCTTGCCGGTCATATCCGCGAACGTATCGGTGTCGAAGGTATCAACGAGTTCGCGCAGGCGCGCGGCATTCGACGCAACGTCGCTGATGACGACGAGATTGCTGCGTCCGACGGCCGTTACGTCGCCGCCCGGCGAGACGAACGGGTTGAGCAGATTGACGATCTGTTCTGCGTCCACGTGCCGCACCCGCACCAACTCGACGACAAAACGCTCCTGCGGTTTCTCCGCCGTCCCCTCTTCGCTTAGGGGAGCACGCGTTTTCCCCTCCTCGGCCGGCACGATCATGTACAGGTCGCCTTCGCGCACCGCCGTGAACCCATTGCTTCGCAGGATCCTATGGAACACCGGCAAGAGATCGTCGACGTAGATCGGACCGAAAGAGCGCGCCGTAACCTGCCCCTGTACGCGCGGGTCGATCCAGTAGTTGATGCCTAACGCGGCACCGAACGTGTAGATGACCTCGCGGATATCGGCACCCTCGAAGTTGAGTTGGATTGCATCGCCGCTTCCCTCGGAACCGTCTTCGGCGGTAGCCGCGGGTGGCGTCTCGGGAGCGGCGTCCTGCCCCACCGCGATGGAAAACCACGACCACACCGCAACTGTGAGAGCAAAGGCGCACGCGCCCACCACTCCACGGCAACCTCTAGAGGTCCGCCGACCGTGTCGTATCAACATCCGTAGGATCCTCTATGACCTATGTTACCCTTAACGCGCCGCACCTGCTTGACGAAGTTGCCGTAATGCCTCGAGTCTACTCTGTGCCGCCGTCGCCGCCGGCTTGCCCCGCCGAGCCGGGGGCGGTCCGACTT
>CAZJCO010000094.1:0-9243 GCA_964544375.1 uncultured Myxococcales bacterium | reverse complement strand
TAGCACCAGCGCCGGCAGCCAAGGCAGCGGCGCCGGCGAGGCCGGCCGTCGGCGGCAGCGGATCGATCCACGCGCCGATTCCAGGCGTCGTGACAAAAATCTGCGTTTCAGTCGGCGAGGCGGTCGACGCCCATCAAATCGTGTTGAAACTCGAGGCGATGAAGATGGAAAACGACATCGTCACTCCGGTCGCCGGAGTGGTCAAGGAAATCGCCGTCAACGAGGGGGCCGAAGTCAGCGACGCACAACTCTTGGTGGTCGTCGCGTAGCAGGCCGGGAACGCGTCGATGCTCCACGCACTCAGCAGTTTTTTCCAGGAAACCGGTTTCGTCCTGCTCCCGCAGCACCCGCAGAGCCTGCTGATGATCGGCGTTGGCCTGACGCTGATCACCCTGGCCATTCGCAAGAACTACGAACCGTTGCTGCTGGTGCCGATCGGCTTCGGCATGATCATGGGCAATCTGCCCGGCGGCGAGGCCTCGCCCGAAGTCGAAGGCGTGATCCACTTCCTCTACTTCGGGGTCAAACACGAGATCTATCCCGCGCTGATCTTTCTCGGCCTGGGTGCCATGACCGACTTCTCGGCCATGCTCTCGCAGCCACGGCTCATTCTGCTCGGCGCTGCCGCCCAAGTTGGCATCTTCATCACCTATTGGGGGGCGCTGCACCTGGGATTCCTGCCGCAGGAGGCCGGCGCGATCGGCATCATCGGCGGCGCCGATGGGCCGACGACGATCTACATCACCGCGCGCCTTGCACCCGAGCTGCTGCCCGCGGTCGCGGTGGCGGCCTACTCCTACATGGCGCTGGTCCCTATCATCCAGCCGCCGATCGTGCGCCTGCTGACCACGCGCGAAGAACGACTGATCCACATGAAGCAGGCGCGGCCCGTCTCCAAACGCGAACGGATTCTGTTCCCGATCGTCGGCTTCCTGACCTGCACGATGGTCGCGCCGGCCGCCACCACGCTGCTGGGGATGCTGTTCTTCGGCAACCTGCTCAAGGAATCCGGAGTCACCGACCGCTTGGCCAATACCGCCAAGACGGCGTTCATTGACTCGGTAACGATCATCCTCGGCATCTGCGTCGGTGCCGGCGCTTCCGCCGAACGGTTTCTGCGTCCCGAATCGCTCAAGATCTTCGCGCTCGGCCTCGTCGCCTTCGCGATCGCTACCGCTTCGGGCGTGATCTTCGGTAAGATCATGAACCGCCTGTCACGCGACCCGATCAATCCGATCATCGGCGCCGCCGGCGTCTCGGCCGTACCGATGGCCGCTCGCGTGGCGCTCACGACCGCGCAAAAGGACGATCCGACCAACTTCCTCATCATGCACGCGATGGGACCGAACGTCGCCGGAGTGATCGGCTCCGCGGTAGCCGCAGGAGTGCTGCTCGCGCTCCTCGGCTAGCACGCGGAGCCCGATAGGAGAGAATCTGAGACCATGGCTAGTTTCGACGAACGGCTCGGCAAGTGGACCGAAACCACCCTCGAGCGCGCTCTGTCGCGATCGCCGGAGCGCCGCGAGCGCTTCGAAACGACTTCGGGGATTGCCGTCGAGCGGATCTACGGACCGGCGGCCGGTGCGTATGAAGAAAAGGTCGGTCTGCCCGGAGAATATCCGTTCACCCGCGGCATCCAACCGACGATGTACCGCGGCCGTTTCTGGACCATGCGGCAGTATGCCGGCTTCGCTACCGCCGAGGAGTCCAACAAGCGCTACCGCTACCTGCTCGACCAGGGAACGACGGGTCTCAGCGTCGCCTTCGACCTGCCGACGCAGATGGGACGAGATTCCGATCACGCACTATCGAGCGGCGAAGTCGGCAAGGTCGGCGTTGCCATCGATTCGCTCGAAGACATGGAAACCTTGTTCGACGGCATCCCGCTCGACCGCGTAACGACCTCGATGACGATCAACGCGACGGCCTCGATCCTGCTCGCGCTCTACCTGGCGGTCGCCGAAAAGCAGGGCGTCGGCTGGGACAAAGTCGGAGGCACGATCCAGAACGACGTACTCAAGGAGTACATCGCTCGCGGCACCTACGTCTATCCCCCGGTCGCCTCGATGCGCATCATTACCGATATCTTCGCCTTCTGCACGGAGAACGTGCCGCGTTGGAATACGATTTCGATCAGCGGCTACCATATTCGCGAAGCCGGCTCGACGGCGGTGCAGGAGGTCGCCTTCACGCTGGCCGACGCGATCGCCTACGTGCAGGGCGCAGTCGACCGCGGCCTCAACGTCGACGATTTTGCCGGCCGCCTGTCCTTCTTCTTCAACGTCCACAACAACTTCATCGAGGAGATCGCCAAGTTCCGGGCGGCGCGCCGCATGTGGGCGCGCATCATGAAGGAGCGCTTCGGCGCCACCAAGCCGCGCTCGATGATGCTGCGCTTCCACACGCAGACGGCCGGCTCCTCGCTGACGGCGCAGCAACCGCTGAACAACATCGTGCGCACGGCGATTCAAGCGCTGGCCGCGGTCTGTGGAGGCACGCAGTCGCTACACACGAACTCCTACGACGAAGCGCTGTCGCTGCCGACCGAACAGTCCGTGCGCACGGCCCTGCGGACCCAGCAGATCATCGCGCACGAATCGGGAATAGCCGACAGCATCGATCCATTCGGAGGGTCCTGGATGGTCGAGCAATTGACCGAGGAAATCGAATCCCGGGCGGAGGACTACATCGCCAAGATCGACGACCTCGGCGGCGCGGTCGCGGCGATCGAACGTGGCTTCCAGCAAGGCGAGATCCAGCACGCGGCCTACGCCTGGCAACAGGCCGTCGAGGCAAAGTCGGCGATCGTCGTCGGCGTCAACGAGTTTCAAATCGCCGAAGAAGAGGAGGCCGAGCTGTTGCGTATCGATCCGTCGGTCGAGAAACGCCAGGTCGAAAAGCTGCGCTCGCTGCGCCAACGCCGCGACAACACGGCGGTCGAGGCGGCGCTGGCGCGGATCACGCGGACGGCCCACGGCAGCGACAACCTGATGCCGGCGATTCTCGACGCGGTCCGCGCCTATGCCACACTCGGAGAGATTTCGGACGCGATGCGCGAAGTATTCGGTCAGTTCGAACCGCCGGTCTTCCTCTGAAGCAAGGCGGCTAGGGGTCTCGTGCCATGGTTGCAACGAAGGCATTTCTCACCAAGGGAGCCGGTCGTCATAAGGAGCGCCTGGCGTCGTTCGAGTTGGCGCTCAGACAAGCCGGCATCGCGCAGTTCAACATCGTCACGGTCTCCAGCATCCTCCCCCCCCACTGCCGCGTCGTTCCGCGCAAGGATGGGCTTTCGTTGCTGTCGGCCGGACAGATTCTCTACACCGTCATGAGCCGCGCCGAAAGCAACGAGCCGCATCGCCACATTGCCGCTTCGGTCGGCGTCGCGATTCCAAGAGACCGTAGCATGTACGGCTACCTCAGCGAGCACCATGCCTTCGGGCAAACCGACGAACAGGTCGGCGACTACGCCGAGGATCTGGCGGCGCAGATGCTGGCAACCATCCTCAACGTGCCCTTCGACCCCGACAAGAGCTACGACGAACGGCGCGACTTCTGGCGACTCAGCGACCAGATCGTCAAGACGACGAACATCGCGCAATCGGCCCGCTGCCCCAAAGACGGGAGCTGGACTTCCGTGGTCGCCGCCTGCGTCTTGATCGACGCGTGAGCGGCACGCCGTGACTGCCGATCCGGCAGAACTGGCCGAACGCATTCTCGCTACGCTCGCTCGGGGCAAGCGCACCCACTGGTCGCTCGAACGGCTGGCGCAAAAACTCGGCGCCGAAGCCGCGGACTTCGAGACCGCGATCGAGCAACTCGTCCGTGCTGGCGAGATCGTACGCACGAAGAAAGGCCGCATCGCGCGGAGCGACCGCCTCGGCATGGTGAGCGGCATTCTCAAAATCGGCCGCCGGGGCCGCGCGCTGGTGATTCCCGACGAGCCCGACGCGCCGATCGCGGTGCCTCAGGGATCCTGGCTGCCGGCGATGGACGGCGATCGTGTGCTGGTCGAGGCATCGCCGTACACCCGCCGCGGTCTGCGCAGCGGCAGCGTCCGGCGCGTCATCGAACGGCGAACCGAGTTTCTCGTCGGCACCGCCGCCGGCGGCAAGCGAGGAGGCCGCGCCTTCGTCCCGCGAAACCCGCGTGCCGGCTACGTCGCCTCGATCGACAACCCGCAGGCCGCCGGTAGCCCCGGCGATTTGTTGCTGGCACGGATCGTCGAGTATCCCAGCGGCCGGCGCGGGCCGGTCGTACGCATCGAACGCGCGCTGGGCCCGCCCGGCAGCCTGCCGGCGGAAATCGAAGCGACCTGCTGCGCGATGGGAATCCCGTTGGACTTTCCGCCCGCAGTCAAAGAAGAGGCCGAGCGCCTGGTCGAGCCCCCAGCGTCGAGCTTTCGCGGACGTAGCGATCTCAGAAAGCAGATGCTGGTAACCATCGATCCAAGCGATGCCCGCGACTTCGACGACGCCATCGGGTTGGAGCGCCGCGGCGACGGCTACGCCCTTACGGTCGCAATCGCCGACGTTTCCCATTACGTCGGCTCGGGCAGCGCGCTCGACCACGAAGCACTCGAACGTGGCTGCAGCGTCTACTTCCCCGGCCGCTGCATGCCGATGCTGCCCGAGGCCGTCTCGGGTAATCTCGCCAGCCTCCGACCCGGCGAGGACCGCCTCGCGCTCGCCGCGTTTCTCGAAGTCGATGCCACCGGCGGCGTCGTCGCGGCGTCCTTCGATCGTGCGGTCATTCGGAGCAAGCGCCGGCTGAGTTACGAGCAGGCTTCGGCCGTGCTTGAGGCGAGCGCCGAGGGCGCCGGCGAGGACGCGACCGTCGCGGCGATGCTCGCGGCAATGGCCGAGTGCGCCGCCAAGCTACACGCGCGACGCAGGGCGCGCGGCGCGATCGATCTCAACATTCCCGAACTCGAGGTGCGCGTCGACGCTTCGGGCGAACCGAAAAGCCTGCGGGCGAGGCCACGCCTGCTGAGCCATCGAATCGTCGAGGAGTTCATGTTGGCGGCCAACGAAGCCGTCGCCAGCGCCCTCGAGCAGGCGGGCTACCCCCTGCTCTATCGCATCCACGAAGCGCCCGACGAAGAATCGATCGCCACGCTTACTGCGCGGCTTTCTTTTCTCGGCCTCCGGCTGCAGCGAGACGGCGCGCTGCTACGCCCGGCCGTGCTGCAAGAGATCGTCGATCGTGTCGCCGGCGGCGAGCGCGAGCGCGTGGTACACACGATGTGCCTGCGCGCCATGCAGCAAGCCCGTTATAGCGCGCACAAGGACATTCATTTCGGCCTGGCGAGCCCCTGCTACACCCACTTCACCTCGCCGATTCGCCGCTACCCGGACCTGGTCGTCCATCGCCAACTGTGCCGTCTGATCGCCGGCGAGGCGCCTTTCGGCGGCGCGGCCGGCACACTGCAGTCGGTCGCCAAGCTGGCCTCCGAGCGCGAACGGCGGGCAATGGAAGCCGAGCGCGATATCGACCGCGCCGCGGCGGTACTTTTCGTTCAGCATCATCTCGGCGAGCGCTTCGCTGGAACCGTTACGGGAGTCGACCGGCGCGGCTACTGGGTCGCGCTCGACGATATCCTCGTCGAAGGGTTTGTCCCGGTCGGTCGGCTGAGCGAATATTACGAGTACGTCGCCGAGCGCATGGAACTGCAAAGCCGTAGCTCCAACCGCGTGATTCGCATCGGCATGCGGCAGCAGATACGCGTCGAATCGGCCGAACTCGCCGACCGGCGGATAGACTTGACGCCAATCGAATGAAAAAACGCGCAGCGATTCTGCTTACGGCCTTGCTCGCATCGAGCCTGAGCATCGCACCGGCCTCGGGCGACCCCCGACGCACTCCGGTGGTCCGCGCCACCGAAAGAGCGCGCCCCTCGGTAGTCAACGTCTATACCGAAACGATCGTCGAGGCTCCTTTTCGCCCGCGTTCCCCTTTCGGCCGTGATCCGTTCTTCGACGACTTTTTCTCCGATTTTTTCGGCAACCAGCGGGCACAACCGCGCAGGCAAAAGCGCAGCGCGCTCGGTTCGGGCGTGATCGTCGACGCCGATGGTACGATCGTCACGAACGAACACGTCATCGTGCGAGCCTCGAATATTCGTGTGTTGATGGCCGACCGCAGCGAGTTCACCGCAAAGTTGATCGGTGCCGATTCGGACTCGGATCTGGCGGTGCTCAAAGTCGACGCTCACAGACCGCTGCCGGCAATTCCGTTCGCACCCGGTGACCGCATCTTGATCGGCGAGACCGTGATCGCCATCGGCAATCCTTACGGCCTGTCGCACACGGTGACGACCGGCGTCGTCAGCGCCGTCGGCCGCACGATCCAAGCCGGCGACATCGTCTATCACGACTTCATCCAGACCGACGCCTCGATCAACCCGGGAAACTCCGGCGGGCCATTGATCAACATCGTCGGCGAGCTCCTCGGCATCAATACCGCCATCTACCGCGAGGGAGAGGGCATCGGTTTTGCCATCCCTGTCTATCGCGTGCGCAACATCGTCGAGCAGATCCTGCAGGGTGGCGTCAAGCCGCCGTGGGTGGGAATCGGAGTGCAGGACCTCACTCCAGACCTCGCCTTTCATTTCGGCGTCGAACCAGGCTCGGGCGTGGTGATCTCGAGCATCGACCGCGGCAGCCCGGCCGAGCGCGCGGGGCTAGAACCCGGACGCATCATCACCCGCGTCGAGGGAGACAAGGTATCGACCGCCGCAGCCTTCGCGCGGCGTCTGCGCGGACTGGCCCCGGGGGACAAGCTGCGGCTGACGATTCGTGACGGCGACAAAAGCAAAGCAATCGAACTACGCCTGGTCGCCCTGCCTGTCGAAGTCGTCGACCGTTTCGCCTGGAACGGCCTCGGCGTGCGGGTCTCGCCGTTGCGAGGCGGCACGGGCGTGCTGGTTGCCGAGGTGCGCCGGGGAGGCCCGGCGGCCGAGATCGGCATGCGTACAGGAGACGCCATCACCGCCATCGGCGGCTACGGCATCGAAGACGTCGACGCCTTTCGCAAGCGTCTGGCATCGTTCCGCAACAGCTACAACGTCCTGCTGTCGGTCGTGCGCGGCCGTCGCCTCTACCGCGTCACCCTACCGCTCGACCGCGGTCGTTCGCACTGATCCGCACGCGCCGGCGGCCCGAGACGCAGGCACTCAGCTGGGCGGGCGTGAGAGTTCGGCCATGATCCAGCCGGCCGATTCCCCGGCCATTTCTCGAGCGACGTCGCGCAGGCTCTTCTCGCGCTCTTCGAGTTTCTCGACGAGTCGGCTCATCAGCGCGAAATAGCGCTCGAGATCTTCAACCGAGACTTCGGCGAGGCGCTCGTTCATCAGCCGCACAAAGTGCTCGTGCATGCGCGCAATGTCCTCGAGCAGTCCCGTACTACGGCTTGTGTCGTCGTTCATGATTCTTCCGTCTCCCGCCCGATCACCCCGGCGCAGCGAGCGCGGTCGAGTTCTTCGAGACTCGCCACGATCAAGTCCGCCTGAAAGTAGGAGGCCGGGTGGCTGTTGGTCACGGCAATCGTTCGCATGCCCGCGGCGGTCGCCGCCTCGATCCCCGCGGCGGAGTCTTCGATGACGACGCAATCCTCGGCGCGCAGCCCTACCTGCCTTTCAGACAACCGCTCGAGTACGCGCAAATAGATGTCCGGATGCGGCTTGCCGCGCGCGACATCGTCGGCGCAGACGATCGTGTCAAAATAAGCCGCCAAATCGGCGATGCCCAAGACCAAATCGACTTCCGAACGAAGCGCTCCCGAGCCGATTGCCGTCGCCGTCCGACGGTCGCCCGCGCGCAGGTCCTCGAGCAGTTCGCGAACGCCGGAAAAGATCCTCACCCTTTCGCGCACCAGCTCGCGAAAGACCCGAGCCTTGTCCACCATCAGCCGGGCCACGGTCTGCGCGTCGGCGCGCTGCCCGTGGTCTTCGAGCATGGCCGCGAATCCTTCGCGATCGTCGTAGCCGATGTAACGCTCGAAGTACTCCACGTCCGACAGCGTGATCCCGTGGGATGCCAAGGCCTGGCGAAAACCTGTCAGGTGCAGGCGTTCGTCGTCGGCGATGACACCGTCAAAATCGAAGATGACCGCGTCCAACACGGTCGATTAGCCCGGCGGCCACGCGAACGGACGGCCGCCGACAACGTGAAAATGAACGTGAAAGACCGTTTGGCCTCCGTCGCGGTTGCAGTTGGCGACCACCCGGTAGCCGGCTTCGGCAACTCCCTCGCGGCGGGCGATGTCGGCCGCCACCTGGTAGGCGCGCCCGACGATTGCCGAGTCTGCTTCTTCGAGGTCGAGAATCGTCTCGATGTGGCGATGGGGAATCACGAGAACGTGTAGCGGCGCCACCGGATGGATGTCGCGAATCGCGAACAACTCACCGTCGTCGTGCACCTTGTCACCGGGGATCTCGCCCTTACTGATCTTACAGAAAAGACAGTCGCTCATGGGCAGGGTCCATGCCACGGCGGCGCCGTGCGTGCAATCGCAGCCGCTCGCGGGCGATTCACACGATCGCCGAGATCAAGCCGCCGAGATCGCTGGCGCCGAGGATGCGACCAGGCCAAGCCGCCAGCGTGCTCTCGACCGCACGCGCGACGTCTCGCCGCTCGAGTCGAACGCCTTCGAGGGCGGTCGAAAGCGCCTCGAGCGCCGCCGCCGGCGCGATCAAGTCGCCGCATAGTTCGACGTCGAACAAACGCCCGTCCTCGACGCGCGCCGAGGCTTCGACCAGCCCGAGCATGGACGGGCGCACCGCGCGCTTGCTTGAACGCGGAGCCCGGCCGCGCTCGCGCAGAAAAGCCTCGAAAGCGGGTTGATGCCGCTGGCCTGCGGCGTCGAGCTCTCCGCCCACCGAGCGCAGGCACACGCGGCAAGCCGCAAGCAGCGTCGCTGCGGTTTCGGCAAGTGCCGCCGGCCAGCCCGCGGCAGGCGCGCGGCCACCCTGCTCGGCCACGCAAGTCGCCGACGACGCCAAGCGCGTGGGGTCGCTCGCGGCGACGCCCTCCGGGTCGAGCGTCTCGAGCAAGGCCGGCAAGCCTTCAAAGGCCGGCTCGAGCGCCAGATGGCTCTCGACGATCAGCAGGCCGTCGGCGAACTCGCCAAAGGATGCGTGCAACAAGGGCCTTGCGGCCGCCGTCACGAGGTCGCGGCCGGGGGAGTAGGCCTCGACCCCCAAGGCGCGCAGAAACGCCAGCAGCGGGCGCACGCTGCGGGTCAGGC
>CAZJCO010000093.1:0-9259 GCA_964544375.1 uncultured Myxococcales bacterium | reverse complement strand
CCGGACGCTCTCCTCGAGGTGCGGCGGTCCGCCGCTGCCTTGGCCAGGCGACAGCTGGCGGCGCCGCTGGCGAGCCTGCCGATCGCGGTTGTCAAGTGTGGCCTGCTACCGCGGCCGGCGACCGTGCGTGCGGTGGCCGACGCGCTTGCGGCCAGCCGCGCTGCGTTGGTGGTCGATCCGGTGCTGCGTTCCTCGGCCGGTCCGCCCTTGGCCTCGGCGAGCGTCGCGCGGGTTCTGCGCGAGCGCTTGCTGCCGCGCGCCGCGCTGGTGACCGCGAATCTCGAGGAGGCGGCAACGCTTACCGGCATGTCGGTCGACGGCGACGCGGCGATCGCCGAGGCGGCTCGCCGCTTGGGCCAACTGGGGCCGGCGGCGGTGGTTGTCAAAGGCGGTCATCTAGCCGGAGATCCCGTAGATTTTCTATGGTATGACGGGACCTTACGGCGATTTCGCGGGCGGCGCATCGGCCCCCGCGACCTCCACGGCAGCGGCTGCGCGCTGGCCAGTGCGATCGCCGTCGGTTTGGCACGCGGCCTGTCTCCGCCCGAGGCCTTGACCGAGGCGCGACGGCACGTGCGTCGCCTCTTACGCTCCGCCGAGCGTAGCGGGGAGGGCGCTTGGCTGCGCGGACCGCTGCGCCGCCGTGGCTAGGTGAAAGGCGACGCGAGCCGCCGTGGCTCTACCCCCGTGTGCGCGATACACTGAGCCCGGTCTGCGGCGCGGGGGTATCGCGGCTTTGCCTGCGCGGGGAAGCGCCGGAGGCCGACGCGTCATTGGAGGTAGTACCGTCACGACCAAAGAAGAAAAGGCCCCGGTGGCCAGTCGCTCCCGGCAGCTCGAGCTGCTCGAAGAGGTCACGACGCTGGTCGGGCGTACGGAAGACTACCAGGAAGCGCTCGAGGGCGTCGTGCGGCTGCTTGCCGCCACGACCGACTGCGAAGTCTGTTCGTTGTACAGTTACGACGACGAGACCGACAGCCTCACCCTGGCGGCTACCGAGGGTTTTCCGGCTCGAGCCATCGGACGCGTCACGATGCAGCGCGGCGAAGGGCTGGTCGGCCAGGTTGCTTCCGCCTGCGAAACGCTGACGGTCGAAGACGCCCTAGCGCACAAGCAGTTCAAATTTTTCCCCGAGTTGGGTGAGGAGAAGTACCACGGTTTCCTCGGCGTTCCGGTCGGCGAACACGACGCCCTGCTCGGCGTCCTCGTGCTTCAATCCCGCCGTCGCCGCCGCTTTCTCGACGATGATGTGCGCTTGCTGCGTGCGGTCGCGGGCCATGTGCGAGCAATCATGGTGAACGCCCACCTCGCCGAGCGCCTGCAGCGTGAGGAGGAAGAGCGCGAGGTCTACCGGCGAAACATGGTGCGGGCCATCCGACGGCTCGAAGGCTACGAAGCCGCGCGCCGCGCCAGGGTCTCCCAAACCGAGAGCGGATCCGGATTGGTCCGCCTGGCGGGGCAAGGCGGATCCCCCGGATTCGGCATTGGGCGCGCCCACCTAGTGCTTCCTCCTGCCGACCTCGATCATATCGAAATTCGCACGAGCGACGACCCCCAGCTCGAATTGCGCCGCTTCGAGGACGCCATCGAGCGCAGTAGTGCGGAAGTCGAAAGCTCGCGCACGCACATGCGGCAGCTGGTGCCCGAAGTCGGCGGCGCGATCTACGAAGCGCTGCGTATGGTGATCGAGGACGCGTCGTTTCGCGCCAGCGTGCGCCAGCAGATCGACGCGGGCAAGACCGCCGAGTCCGCACTGAAGTGCATCGTCGACGAGTACGTCGCTCGCTTCGAGCAGCTCGACGACCACTATCTGCGCGACCGGGCGTTCGATGTGCGCGACGCCGGCCAACGGATTCTGCGTCACTTGCTGGGCGTCGACGCGATGATGCACGTCTTCGAAGACGATGCCGTCTTGGTCGCGCCGGAACTGACGCTGTCGGACCTGGCCGCGGTGGATCACTCTCGCCTGCGAGGGATTGTAACCGCTTCCGGTGGGGTGACATCGCACGCCGCGATTCTCGCCAAATCGCTCGAGATCCCGACGGTGGTCGGCGTCGAGAATCTGATGGCGGTTTGTCAGCAGGGCGACGATGTGGTCGTCGACGGCAACTCAGGGACGGTCTACGTGCGACCGAGCCTGGAAGTGCTCAACGAGTACCGTCGTCTGGAAAGCCAGTTCCGCGCGATGCAGCGCGACCTGGCCGATATCCGCGAGCTTCCTGCCGAGACTCTCGACGGCTATCGGGTCGCGTTGGTGTCGAACGTCGGTCTGCTCGGCGAGCTCGATTTCGCCGATGCGTACGGGGCCGAGGGGGTCGGACTGTTTCGAACGGAGTTGCCGTTCCTTTCGTACCGCGACTTCCCGAGTGAAGACGAACAGGTAAGTCTCTACCGTTCGGTCATCGAACACATGGAAGAGCGTCCGGTTACGATCCGGACTCTCGATTTGGCCGCCGACAAGTACCCCTCCTACGTGCGCGGACCGAAGGAAGACAACCCCTTCCTTGGCTGGCGCTCGATCCGCATCTCGCTCGAGTGCGAATCGATGTTCCAGGAACAGATCCGAGCGATCTTGCGCGCCGCCAGACGGGCGCCGCTGCGGATCATGTTTCCGATGATCACCAGCCTCGAAGAGATCCGTCGCGTTCGCGAAATCTATGCCGATTGCGTGGCCGAGCTGACGGCTTCCGGTGTGCCCACGCCCAAGGACGTCGAACTCGGCATCATGATCGAGGTGCCGGCGGCGGTGTTGCGCGCCCCCCAGCTACTGCGCGAGGTCGACTTTGCCTCGATCGGTACAAACGACTTGATCCAGTACACACTGGCGGTGGACCGTGACAACCGCAAGGTCGCCCCGATGTACGAGCCGTTGCATCCCGCGGTGCTGCAGTCGATCAAGTTGGTAGTCGACGCTGCGCGCGAGACCGGCCGGCGCGTGGCGATGTGCGGAGAGATGGCGTCGAGTCCGCTCTACACGCTGTTTCTTCTCGGCGTGGGCCTCGACGAACTCAGCATGAGCGCAATTTATATTCCGGTCGTGAAGAAGCTCGTCCGCTCGGTTCGCATGTCGGATGCGGAAACGATCGCGCGGGACTTGCTGCGCTACGATACCGTCGAGGAAGTCAAGGCGTATATGTTTTCCTGCCTGCGCGAGCTCGATTTGATCGAGCTCGTGGAGGCCTTCAGCTGATGGGCGCTCGGCGAACGCGGGGCTTGACAGGAGCCCCCGAGTCCTGGACGATGGCCCAAATTTCGCGCCGGAGGGAAGGGTAGCATGACCAAATCGCAGCTGGTGGAGAAGCTCGCCGAGGCGAACGGACTCAGCAAGCAGCAGGCCAACGGCATTCTGGAGTCGCTGGTCAATATCATCGTCTCGTCGGTCAAGGACGGAGATCCGGTTAAGATCCCCGGCCTCGGCACCTTTAAGAAGCGCGTGACCAAGGCCCGCACCGGGCGCAATCCGCAGACCGGCGAAGAAATTCAGATTCCGGCGCGGACGAAGGCTGCGTTCACCGTAGCCAAGTCGTTCAAAGAAGCGGTCCTCGGCGGCTAGAGCCGCCCGCTTCGGCGCCGCTCAGCGCTCAATCGGACGATCCTCGCCGGCGGCGCCTCCGTCGGCCGAGGTCGTCGAGCATACTGTAGACCACCGGCACCACCAGCAGGGTGAGGAGCGTCGATGTGCTCATTCCTGCCACCACCGCGACGCCGAGAGGCCGCCGCGCCTCGGCGCCGGGGCCGATCCCTATCGCGATCGGTAGTATCCCGAAAATCGTCGAGAGGGCGGTCATCAAGATCGGCCGTAGGCGAGTGCGGCCGGCGCGTACGATCGCTTCCCGCGTTGCTACGCCGTCGCCACGCAACGTGTTGACGTAGTCTACCAGCAGGATCGAGTTTTTGGTTACCAGTCCCATCAGCATGATGATGCCGATGAAGCTGTAGACGTTCAGCGTCATGCCTAGCAATAGCAATGCGGCCAACGCGCCGAACGTCGCCAGCGGCAGCGCCAGCATGATGGTGAAGGGATGAACGAAACTCTCGAACTGTCCGGCGAGGACGAGATAGATGGCGGTGACGGCCAGAAGAAAAGTGAACAGGAGTCCTTGCGAACCGCGTTCGTACTCGCGCGACTCACCGGCCAGGCCGGTGGTGAATCCCGGCGGCAAGATCTCGCCCGCGGCTCGGCGCACGCGCGCGATCGCCGTACCGAGATCGATGCCCGAGAGATTGGCATCGACGATGACGGATCGTTTGCGGTCGAGGTGGTTGACGGCGCTCGGACCGACGGACTCGGTTACTTCGACCAGGTTGCTGAGCGGCGCCTGGCGGCCGCTTTTCGTGCGTATCGAGATATCGCGCAGATCCTGCGGCCGTACCCGGTCGTCGGCGCGTAACTGGACGATGACATCGTGCAGTTCGTTGCCGCGGCGGTAGCGCGAGACGGTGGCGCCACCGAGCAGCACGCGCAGGGTTTCGGCGATATCCTCGACCGAGATTCCCAGTGCCGCCGCTTTGTTACGGTCGATCGTCACGCCAAGTTGGGGTTTGTCGAGTTCGAGATCCGTATCGACGTCGGCAAAGCCGTGCATGTTGCTGAGAACTGCGCGCAAGCGCATGGAGTTCTTTTCGAGCAAGCCGAGGTCTTCGTGCTGCACCACGAAGTTGAGGGGTTTGCGGCCACCGCCGCGTTGTAGCGGATTGGTCTGAAAGAAAAACGCGTCGGCGCCCGCCACCGCGGCGGCCTGGCGGCGCAGATCGGCAATTACGTCGGCGGTCCCGCGGCGTCTCATCTCGTTCGGCTGCATTCGCACGAACATGATCCCGGCGTTGACTTTCCCCGGGCCGCCTCGCGAGATTGCCAGCACCGAAAAGTAAGAGCGGATCTCCGGTGTGCGGTCGAGCATGCTTTCGATGATTCGTTGGTAACGGTCCTGGTAGGCCAGGGTTGAGCCTTCCGGCGTGTGGATCGAGGCGATGAAGTAGCCACGGTCGTCGCTTGGGACGAATTCTTTGCCGATCATGGAGAACAGCAGCGCGCTGAGTGCCATGGCGACGAGTAAGACGGCAACCGTAACGCCCCGGTGATCGAGAACACGCTGGAGTAGTCGACCGTAGGCAACCGATAACCGCGACACGAGCGCGTCGAAGCGCCGGGCCAGCCGCCCGCTGGCATTGTCTCGCGACGCAGTCGACCCGACCTTGAGGAAGCGCGAACACAGCATCGGCGTCAGTGTCAGGGCCACGAAGCTCGAGACGGCGACCGCAACTGCGACGGAAATTCCAAACTCGAAAAAGAATCTGCCGACCACGCCGGAGAGAAAAGCGATCGGCACGAAAACCGCCACCAAGGTGAGGGTCGTGGCGACCACGGCAAAAGCGATCTCCGTGCTGCCGCGGACGGCCGCCCGCAGGCGGTCGTCGCCCTGTTCCAGATGACGATAGACGTTTTCCAGGACGATAATGGCATCGTCGACGACGACGCCGACCGATAAGGTCAACGCCATCAACACCAGGTTGTTGATGGTAAAGCCGAGGAAGTAGATCACGCCAAAGGTGGCGAGGATCGCCACCGGCATGGCGACGCTCGGGATCAGCGTGGTTCTCGCGCTCTGCAGAAAAACAAAAATGACGATGACGACCAGCACGCCGGCGATGACCAACGCATTGCGTACCTCGGCGACCGAGTGCTCGATGAACGGCGACTGATCGAAGGCAATCGCGACCTGAATGCCGTCGGGTAGGTCCCCGCGGATTTTCTCCAGTTTGTGCTTGACTCCACGGGCTACCGTCAGGGTGTTGGCGCGCGACTGCTTGACGATGCCGAGACCGCTCGTGGTGACGCCGTTGAAGCGTGCGCTGGTTCTCTCATTTTCGTAGCCTTGCCGCACCTGGGCGACGTCGCCGAGCCGTATTGGTGCGTCGCCACGATACGAGACCACCAGGTGGCGGAACTCCTCCGGCGTGCTCAGGTCTCCTTCGGCTTTGACGACGAACTCTCGCCAGGTTCCCTCGATCCGTCCGGCCGGCAGTTCGACGTTCTGCTGGCGCAGTGCGTTGACCACGTCGGTGACCGACAAGCCGAAGGCGGCGATCAACTCGCGGTCGATTTCGACGCGCATCGCCTGGCGGTTGGAACCGCCGACGATCACGCGGCCGACTCCGGGGACGGCTTCGAGTTGTGGCCGCACGATGTTGTCGGCGTAGTCCATGATCTCCATCGTGCGTCGCGTGTCGGAGTATACCGCCAGCCACATGATGGCTTCGGCGTCGACATCGATCTTGGCGACGCGCGGTTCCTCGACTTCGTCGGGAAGTCTGCGGCGGACGCGCGCGACCCGTGCCCGCACGTCTTGTGCGGCAGCGTCGATATCTCGCTCGAGATCGAATTGGATCACGATCTTGCTGAACTGTTCGCCGGAAACCGAACGGATGAAGTCAACGCCTTCGATGCCGTTGAGTTCTTCCTCGAGGATCTCGGTGACTTCCGATTCGACGACTTCGGGGCTTGCCCCCGGAAGTACCGTCGAAACCGAGACAATCGGAAACTCCACGTCGGGCAGCTCGCGTACCGACAGGCGGGAGTAGCCGACAATGCCGAACACCAGCAGCCCGAGCGAAAAAACGCTGGCGAGCACCGGGCGTTCGATGCACAAGCGGGGGAGAAACATGACCGCTCAGTCGCCGTCGCCGGCCTGGCCCGAGAGGCGAACGCGGGCGCCATCGACCAGGCGGTGCTGGCCGGCGGTAACCACGGTCTCGCCTGCCGAGACGCCCGAGACGACCTCGACCCAGGGAGGCATCCGTTGGCCCAAACGGATGCCGCGGCGCAGCGCTCGCGACTGCTCGACCACGAAGATCCAGTTTTCCCCCTCGCTCGAGAGGATCGCTTCTTCCGGCACGACCGGTTGCGCCCCGCGCGTTTCGAGCAGTAGTGACGCTTCGACGAATTGGCCGTCGCGCAATCGAGCCGAAGGGTTGGCGACGCGGGCGCGCACTCCAAGCATGCGCGTAGCGGCGTCGACGCGCGGATCGATGAAGTCCACTTTGCCGGCCATCGGAGGACCACTACCGGTCGACACGACGTCGACGGGGGTTCCGACGTCGATTTGCCCGGCGTGACGATCGGGGACTCCGAGGCGGACGGTTACCGGATCCGTGTCGAGCAAGACGACGATCGTCGTCCCACGTTCGACGTAGTTGCCGATGTCGACCAAGCGGGCGCCGACGGTCCCGCCAAACGGCGCGCGCAAGGCGTAGTCCTCGAGTTCTCTCTCAGCCAGCGCGACGGCTGCTTCTCGTTCGCGTTCGTCCGCTGCGGCCGCGCGGGCTTCGGCGGCGATGCTGTCGAAGGTTTCCTGCGACACCAAGTTCTCGGCAATCAGCTTTTCGTGACGTGCCAGCCGCTGTTCGGCAACGACGCGGCGCGCGCGGGAGCTGTCGAGAGCAGCGCGCGCTAGCGCTAGCTTTGCTCGGGCTTTCCGGTCTTCGAGGCGTACCAGCAGTTCGCCCGCCTCGACTCGCGCCCCCTCACGAAAAGCAATCTCGGCGATGACCGCGTCGACCTGCGGCTGGATTTTTGCGCTCGCGCTGGCTCTCACGGTGCCCACCGCACGCAGCCGCGCCTCGACCTGCCGCGTCTGGACAGTCGCCGTCTCTACGTGAACCGGCCTTGTCTGCGGCGCGTCCGCCGCCTGAGGTGGTGGCCCGCAGGCCGCGCCCGCGACCAGCACCGCGAGAACGCTGCCGAACGCGGCGCCGCGGCGTGCCGCCGAAGCGGAATCGAGAACGCCGCACGGCCGCTGCACCCTAGTCACGATAGCGCGCGACCCAGTCGAGCAGCGCGCTGACGGCTTGATCGTGGATCGCCAGCTGCGTGCCGGCGCCGGTACTCTGCTCGATGAGCAGGCCCGGACGAACGTCCTTGATCAAACGTAGTTTTGTCGCTAGCCGCTCGTCTTTGGCGCGCTGTCGCGTCTCGACGACATACTCGCCATAGCGGTAACGGTTGTCCGGATCGCGGTCGGGGTTGACGATCAGCAGTGGCGCACGGACGCGCATCGCATCGTGTTCGCCCACCGAGCTGTCGAAAAAAATCACGCCCGCGGGGGGTGTCTCTGCTTCGAACCGCGGGAAGATCGAGGCAATCGTCTGCGCTCCCGAGCCGTGTCCCAACAGGAACACGTTGTCGGGGTCGATGCGGGCGTGGTCGACGGCGCGCGTGTACCCCTCGAGCGCGGTCGATCGGTCGGTGGCGAATCTGCCCGGGCTGCTGCGGCCCGCTCCCGGCTGATCGTAACGGAACACGGCTACACCGGCGGCGAGCAGGGCCTTGGTGAGCACGGCGTACATGCCCCGCTGTGGATCTTCGTCCGAACCCGGGCGCAGGCCGTTGCGGTCGACCCGTCCCACTGGAGGGACCAAGACGAGCAGCGGAGCAGGCGTGTGGGCGGGAAAGTCCCACTCGGCCGCGACGGTGGAATCGACGCTCTCGAACGTCGTGCGAACGGTGTTGGCTCTCGTCGTCGCTGGGTCGGTGGAAGGCTGCGGTGCGGCGGTCGCCAGAGGTTCGCAGGCAAGGCCGGTGCAAACCAACGTGAGACAGATCGCCGCAAACGCGGCGAGGCCAAGGCAAACAGCATCGGTGCGCGGCGCGCGGCTGCGCCCGGAGAGGACGGCGCTGGAGAAGAATCGAGACATGACCGCTAGCGGCCGTGGCCGCCGTATACTGTGGGCTGCGGCGAGCGTCCAAGTCAAGAAAAAGGCCGGCGACTGGGGTCGCCGCTGGGCCGCCCCTCGAGCGCCGGTCGGAACTGAAGGGCTTCCGCCACGTCGCGTGCGAGCGGCCGCCTGCGGTGGTCGAGGTAGGCGATGGTTCGCGCCACCCGCAGCACGCGGTTGACCGCTCGCGCCGACATCCCCAAGCGGTCGACGGCCCGTGCCAGAAGGCGCATGCCGTCGCGATCACCGAGCGGTGTCTGCTCGTCGGACGACACCGTTCGCGCCAGCTTGCGCGCGGCAAACACCCGACGCCGAATATCGCGCGACGATTCGGACGGTGTCTGAGCGCGCATCTCTTCGCCATCGAGGCGTGGACGGTGTGTGTTCGCATCGCGGTTCAGGTCAGGGAGCAAAACGTGCTGGAACAGCAGCGGGCGGAGCCACTTGAACCGCCGCTTCCCCTGGGTGCGATAGACCTCGTAAACCTCCTCGGCCCGGCGTTGGAAATCGGCTTCCGTTCGGAGGCGCGTCTCCGCAGGCTCCG
>CAZJCO010000092.1:0-9349 GCA_964544375.1 uncultured Myxococcales bacterium | reverse complement strand
AAACGAGGCAAGAAAGACCGGCGTGGCCGAATATATCTATTACTTTTCATATGGTTATCTGCCACTACCGGAGCGCGGCGGGCACGGCGGGCTCGCTACAGAATCCGGCAAGGGGAGTCCGGAAAGTCTGCCTCACCTCGTGTCTCCCGATAAGCCGGCGTTTTTAATAGGCTTACCGAGGCTTCAACGGGAGGGGGATCATGACTCGCTCACCAAGAGTACGCTGCACTGCTTTGCTCGTGGCGCTGAGCGCTGCCATGGTTCCGGCCTCGAGCCGGGCGCTGGTCATCGACTTCACCGCCGCACCGTGGGCAGCGGCCGATGGCCAGAGTTCCTACAGCCTGCCCTACTCTATCGGTGGCAAGACGATCACGGTAACAGTCAGCGCATCCGTCGCCGGAACCGTCCTCTACCAATCCTCGAGCGGATTCGGCGTGACTCGGAGCAGCGGGGACTACCGGGAAAGTCAGGTCAACGACATCGAACGCCTAAGCATCGCGTTCGACGACGGCGCTCCGCTGCAGCTCCACCTCAATTCGGCTCACCTCAGCATGATCTTCAACGAAGACCTCGGCAGCGGGGCTTACCGTGAGCAGGGTTCCTACAGCCTCGACGGAGGGACGCAGTGGACGGACTTCATGGCGGCGGTCGATCAGACCTATCCGACGCCGCCCGCCGACGGGGTTCTCGACCTCACGATTGACCAGAACACGGATTCGGTACTGTTCAAGGCTCCGGGAATGATCGGCGATCAATCGCACGAGTATTCGGTCGACGCCATCGACATCAACGTCGCGGCGCCACCGGCCCGCTGCTCGCAGCCGCTGAGCAGCGGCGTACTGCCCACGGCTTCCGATTGCCTTTTCATTCTCAAAGCCGCCGTCGGTCTGGTGACTTGCAGCCCGGAATGCATCTGCGCTCCGACCGGCAGTCTGCCGATCGTTGCGACAGACGCGCTGCTTTGTCTCAAAAAGGCGGTCGGGCAAGCGTTGCCCCTCAACTGCCCCTGCCCCTAACTACCGCCAATGCTGCTTGACGCACCCGGTACGCCCTGACAACGTACGCGGAATCTCAAGCACGGGGGAAGCGCCCAACGCATGCTGAGTTCGATCAAGGACGAATGTGCCATCGTAGGCATCGGTCAGACCGAAATTTCCAAACTTTCCGGGCGGTCCGAGCTTCAACTTGCAGCCGAATGCGTCAAGGCGGCGATTGATGACGCGGGCCTGAAACCAGGCGACATCGACGGCATGACCGGGTTCACGCTCGATCATGTCGACGAGATCGAGGTTGCGCGCTGCGTGGGCATTCCCGAATTGCGCATGCTCAGCCGCATGCCCCACGGCGGCGGCGCACCGATGAGCCTGGTCGGGCAGGCCGCGATGGCGGTGGCCACCGGCATGTGCAAAGCGGTCGTCGGCTACCGAGCGATGAACGGCCGCTCGGGCGCGCGCTACAGTTCCGGCGTGGCCGACGGGCCCGAAACCACGGACCGGATTTCGTGGGGCTGGTACATGCCGTACGGGCTGCTCACCCCGGCCTGCTGGGTCGCGATGCACACGCGTCGCTACATGCATCAAACCGGAGCGAGCGACAAGAGCCTGGCCGAAATCGCCGTGACCCAACGCGAGTTTGCGACCAAAAACCCGATTGCCCTCTACTACGGCAAGCTGATCAGTTACGACGACTATTACGCCGCGCCGTGGATCGTCGAACCGCTACGGCTCTACGACTGCTGCGTCGAGACCGACGGCGGCGCGGCCTTCGTCGTCACCAGCACCGAGCGCGCCAAGGATCTGCCGCATCCGCCGGCGTTGATCCGTGCGGCCGCACAAGGCTCGGCATTCGACCAGGAAGTAATGACGAGTTTCTACCGGGACGACATCACCGTACTGCCTGAATACGATTTGGTCGCAGACCAATGCTACAGCCAAAGTGGCCTCGGACCGGACGACATCGATGCCGCCATTATTTACGACGCGTTCACGTCAATTGTCCTGTTCCAGCTGGAATCCTTTCGTTTCTGCAAACACGGCGAGGCGCACGAATGGGTCCAAGGTGGAACCCTAGGCCTCGACGGTCGGCTACCGTGCAACACCCACGGAGGCCTACTCAGCGAGGGCTACGTTCACGGCATCAACGGTTTGGCCGAAGCGGTACGTGTCATTCGCGGCACCTCCGTCAACCAACCAAAGAAGAACGACCACGTCTTGGTAACGTCGGGCGCGAGCATGCCGACCAGCGCAACGATTCTTGGAAAGCTCGCCTGAGGGCGAGTTTGCGCCGACACGAGTTCAGGAGGCGATCATGAGCAATCCGTCCAACGACAAGAGTTCCGGCGCATCGGCCGCCGCACAACCCGCGCCCCAGCGCATGCGCCCCGTCATCGGACACGACAACGGCTGGTGGTGGGAGAAGGTCAACGAAGGCCAGTTGCCGATTCAGCGCTGCAAGGAGTGCGGCACGCTTCGCCATCCGCCGCGGCCGATGTGCTGGAAGTGCCAATCGCTCGACTGGGATTACGTCGTCGCCAGCGGCAAAGGAACCGTCTACACCTTCGTCGTCGTTCATCGTCCGCCGATTCCCGGGTACCAATACCCCTTGGTCGTCGCCGTGGTCGAACTCGCCGAAGGCACCCGCATCGTATCGAACTTGGTGGGAATCGATCCTCGAGACGTCGAGGTGGGCATGGCCGTCGAACTGAGCATCGAGAAAGTCGACGATTCCCTCACGCTGCCGCTGTTTCGTCCGGCCGCGTGAAACCGGATCTGACGGGAGACTGACGAATGCCCACTTCCATCAAAGACGAATGCGCGATCGTCGGGATCGGACAGACCGAGTTCTCACGACACTCGGGCCGCTCGGAGCTGCAGCTGACGCTTGAGTGCGTCAAGGCCGCCGTCGAGGAGGCCGGACTCGAGCTGTCGGACATTGACGGCATGGTCACGTTCACGATCGACGGCAGCGATGAGATTGCCGTCGCCCGCGGACTGGGCACTCGCGAACTCAAGTTCTTCTCGCGCGTCCCGCACGGCATCGGCGGCGCCATGAGCCTGGTTCACCAAGCGGTGATGGCGATCACCAGCGGCACCTGCAAGGCGGTCGTCGGTTACCGAGCGCTCAACGGCCATTCCGGTCTGCAACCCGAGCCAACCGCGGTCGGCGGTCCGCTATCCACCGACCAAGTGCACTGGGGTTGGTACACTCCCTACGGACTGACTTCGGCGGCAAGTTGGGCGGCCATGTTTACGCGCCGCTATATGCACGAATACGGCGCAAGTGCCGAAGCACTGGCCGAAATCGCTTTGCTTGCCCGCGATAACGCGACTCGCAATCCCAACGCCATATTCCGCGATAGGCCTATTTCGCGCGCCGACTATGACGGAGCGCCGCAGGTGGTGGAACCGCTGCGGCTGTACGACTGTTGCATGGAGATCGACGGAGGCTGCGCCTTCGTCGTCACCAGCTCCGAGCGCGCCCGAGATCTCGCACAAACACCCGTCGTCATCCGCGGCGTGGCACAGGGAGCGACTCACGACCAAGAGATCATGACGAGCTTTTACCGCCAGGATCTGAGCGTGTTTCCCGAATACGACCTGGTCGCCGAGCAGTGCTACGAGCAGAGCCGGCTAGCTCCCGACGACATCGACGCCGCCCTGCTCTACGACGCCTTTAGCTCGATCGTGCTGTTTCAGCTCGAATCTTTCGGTTTCTGCGCCCGCGGCCAAGCCAAGGAGTTCGTCAAAGAGGCAGCCCTTGCCAGCAGCGGCCGGCTGCCCTGCAACACAAACGGTGGCCAACTCGGCGAAGGCCATCTGCAGGGAATCAACAGCGTCACCGAGGCCGTGCGGCTGATCCGCGGAACATCGGCGAATCAGCCGGAACACTGTGACCACGTGCTGGCGACCTCCGGGTTCGGCGTGCCGACCAGCGCGATGATCGTCGGAAGAGTTTTCTAATTGGCGTCGAGAGCGGCCAGGTTGCGGCGCGCTTCGGCAAATTCTGGCTTCAGCTTGACGGCTTCTTCGAACTCCCGGCGAGCCTCATCCCGATGGCCCAGGTTCGCCAGCAACATGCCCAGTCGGTTGTGCACCTTGGCGCTCGGCTTGTGCGCAAGGGAATTCCTGTAGATCGAGGCTGCTTCCTCCAACTCGCCCTGTCGCGCCAGACTGTCGGCAAGGTTGTTGTACGCCGGAACGAAATCCGGATCGGACTTGATCGCTCCGCGAAACTGCTCGACGGCATCGCTCAGGCGCCCCTGCAGCAGACGAACGACTCCCAGGCCGTTATACGCCGCGGCGCTAGGCGTGGCTTTGATCGCGGCGCGATACTGCTCGGCCGCCTCGTCGAGCTCTTCCTCTCGCAGCAAGGCCCCGGCCAAGTTGAAGTGCGCTTGAGGGCTGCCCGGATCCAGCTCGAGCGCTTTACGATAATACGAGACGGCCTGTCGCGTGTTTCCCTGCCGGTCGAGGATGAAACCGAGATCGCTATAGATCTCTGCTTTCGGTTCCAACTCGAGAGACCGTCGATAGTGGGTAGCCGCATCGTCGAGCCGGCCCAACTCGATCAGGGCAAGGGCGAGGTTGTTGTGCGCTTTGACGTAGTCCGGATTGATCGCTAGAGCGCGTTCGTACTCGGCCACCGCTTCCTCGCTTCTGCCCACCTGGAACAACGCCCATCCCAACGCGTTATGAAGTTCGATGTTGTCGGGCTCGATCTCCAGGCCGCGCCGATAAGCGCGAATCGCGCCCTCGTGGTCTCCGGTTCGTTCGTTGGCGAGGCCGGCGCGCCAAAAAGAATAGGCATCGAGGAACTCTTCTCGGATCTGCGCAATTGCGTCGGCCGGCAACGGCACGAACTCGGGAATGTTCGCCGCGCGGTCGTCGACGGTAAAACGCTCGAGCAGAACCGGCGGACTGTCGTTGCCGTCTTCGTCGATGTGGGTGAGGAACAACTGCGTGTACGGCCGGTTGACCTTGGAGCTGAACGCCAGCCAACGGCTGTTTGAAGACCACGTATGCCAGGAATTCATACGCGCGGTGTTGTAGCGCAAGCGTCGCGCCTCGCCACCGTCGGCGGGAACGATGTAAAGCTCACTGTCGGGCTGCAGAAGCATGTAGCTGTTGGCTTTGCAAAAGACGATCCATTTGCCGTCACGAGAAAACTTGGGAAAGAAGTTGCTCTTGCCGTTTTTCGAAGCCCCCGTGAGCGGCTTGGCCACACCCCCCTTGCCACCATTGAACGGGATCGCGTAGAGGTCGTAGCGAAACGGCTTCTTTTCTCGTATGAACTCGGGAACGTCGGTTTCGTCGAGCAAGACGCTGTCCTTGTTTGCAACGTCGTCGAGCCGATAGGCCTTGGCGCGGGCGAACACGATCGTCTTACCGTCAGGGCTCCACACCGGATTGGTTTGCACATACTGCGGATCGTCCGCTCCCGGAAGCGCCTGAAAGGTCTTCGTCTGACGGTCGTAGACCACCAAAATGCCTTTGATCGGAAAGAACAGCTGCGAAAACATGATGTCCGGTATGGCGACGAACACCGAGCGGTCCTTGACCGTACTGACGACATATCTGCCGTCGGGCGATACTCGCGAGAGCAGCCCGAAGGTCAGATCGTTGTCCTCCTTGCGAAAGTCCGCCCAGGTGATGATCTTGCTGTCGTTCATCACCATTTGCTTTTCTACGGGAATGATCGCGTACGCGCCCTTGTCGTTGCCGTAATCCACATCGAGTCCGAGCAGGCTGCCGTCTGCCGAGAACGAGTGACAGTTACCGCAGACCGGAAGATCATGAAGCACGATGGGCGGCGTGGTTTGCGAATCGACCGAACCCAAGCGCCAGCGGATCCGCGATGGATCGCGCACGGCGTCGAGGAACGGCAACGGCACCTCGCGGTAGAACAGCGAATCTCCCACCTCGTCTTTGGACGTGCGAATGCGCAGGCGCGCAGAGGAAAGCACGCGGCCGGGGACGCTACGGTCAACGCCGATGATGGCAACCTCGGCATCGGCCTCGAGCGACCGCCGCTTGATCTGCCGCCAGTCGTCCTCCGAAGGTCGCCACTCGGGCTCGTCGCTCGCAAACGTCAGGCGCTCGCCCTCCGATTCGAAGTCGACGGCCAACAACCAACGGTCGACACCGGCGGTCTTGTCTTCCCAAACGAAGGTCGGCGCGACGATCTCGGGTGGAAACAGTGTTCCGTTCTGAGGATAGGAGATCGTTAGACTTCCGACCGGCTTCCTCGAAGCCGTCAGAATCTTTTCGGCGCTCGGGGTCCGGTAGCGGCCGACCGCGAACACGCCGCCAACGATCGCCAGTAGCAGAAGCGACACGAGGAAGGCGGCACGCACGTCGAGCTTACCGGCCTCGCCGCTTCGCACGGATCGGCGAAGGGTGTCGAAGCAGGGAACCATGTTCACCTCCCCACGTACCTATCTACCGGGTCTGCTGGGGCAATGGTAGCGCGGCGACTGCTTCGGTCTCGCACAACAGATCCGGCCGGCACAGGGGAGCCTCGACCAACGCGCAAGGGAAACCTTGGAAACCGCGTTCTTCGAACATCGCCCGGAGCAGCGGCGCATCCGAGCGGTGCTTGAGATAGGTGACGCCGGAGAGCACGTCGGCAAACGACGCGCCCTGCGCCTCAAGCAGCGTCGAGATGTTGACCAGCATGCGGTCTACCTGGCGGCGCAGATCGCCGACGTGCACCGTCCGACCGGCTTCGTCGATGCTGGCCGTTCCCGACACGTAAAGCGCCGTCTTGTCGGCTTCGGCGACCCTGAGCCCGCGCGAAAAGTCGGACCCGTAACTCCAAGCCTCATTGAGCGTGTCGGTCGACATCAAGCGGACGTCGAGCGGCTGCGGCGAATTGATCGCGTAGAGGCTAAGAGAGAAGTTCCGACCCTCGACCGCCGGAATGCCGCCGACCCCGGTGCTGGCAGGCATGATCTCTACGCCACGGCTGGCGAAGAATTCTCGCCGCGCCCGATTGAACTCCTCGTAGTCCCGGTCGATGTCGGCGAGATATATCCACGTGCGAACGACTTGTCGAAAACCGATTCCAGCCTGGCGCAGCAGATCGTCCGCCCGGCGAAACATGTCGTAGGCTTCCTCGAAGGCGCTGGCGCCGCAGCCGACGATGTTTACCGCATGCACCTGCGTCTGCTCTCCCACACGAATCAGCTTGGCTCGGATTCTTTCGAAATTCGCCGTACTCGAATTCGGAGCGGCACTCCAAATCTCCGACGTCGAGGGCAAACGCCGCTGGCGTGGCACAATGGCGACGCCGGTGAGTTCGAGACTACAGGCATCGCAAAGTGGTGCTTGCCCAACGACGGTGGTCACGGCGCGGCCGGGCCGACGCTCGGCCTCGCCCAACAGTTGCCGTCGCGCGTCGAGAATACTGTCGCGATCTCCCGCCAAGTCGCGCAAGAAGAGCGTCTCGCTGACGACCGCGTCCTGCGGCGCACCGTGCCGGCGGAGTAGCTCGCACATCGCGCCGTAGGCGGCCTCCGCCTGAACTACCGGATTGCCTTCACCGCCTTCGGGACGGCAGAGAAAGAACAGTTCATCGGCCGCCGGACCCGAGATCCTGCGAACCACCGAGGCGCAGTCAGGCGTCGTCGTTTTTATCGCGGGGCGGCGGGGGCTCATGGTGCTCTTCTCGGAGTCGATTCGGTCCACCCCGGTGGGGTTCTAGCCGTCGATCATCTCGATTATTCGTATTGATATCGCCGATTGTCAACTTACCGTAAGCCAAAGGTGGCAGAGTCATTGACGATAACATGAGGAGCCGCGCAGCAGACGTCATGCGTTCGCTAGCGACCAATCAAAAGCCCCCTCTGCGCGCGCGGCACAGAGGGGGCTTGGCGTTGGTAGGAAACCGATTCTCTTCCCGAATCAGCTGCAGTTGCCCGGGAAACCGACCAGCGGCGCCGACCGCGTCGTGTAGGTGTTGTTCTTGACGCAGTTGCCGTGGTTACGGTTGGCGAAGTCGACGATGAACACGAAGTCTGCGGCGAACGGCGCCAGCGGGTGCGCCACCGGATTCGTGCCGTTGTTGACCATCGTGTTTTTGATGAAGCGGTTCCTTTCGGGCACCGGCTCCGTCAGAGGTGGTACGATGCTGCAATCAAAGGCCGTGCCACCTTGCGCAAGGCACCAATCGACGACGGCAATACCGTAGAAGTCGTTGTTCTCCATGTAGTTTTTCTGCAACACGGCGTCATCGATGCCGAGCACCAATATGCCGCCGCCCGGGGGAAGCCCGGCGGCCATCGAACCCGGAGGAGCAGAGTTGGGGTAGTTGTTGTTGACGACGTTGTTGGATTTGATCTGCCAGGCGGCCATCGTAGGCAAGGTCGTGCCGATACCTGCCGCCGAAGGATGGTACAAACCCATGCCTACCGTGTTGTCATGAACCTCGTTCTTCACGACCTTCAAGTCATTGGAAACCGTGATCTCGAGTCCGGTCGGACTGTTATAGACCTCGTTCTTAAGAACCCGCACGCGCTCGGAACCCTCGACCCACAGGGCGCTGTCTTCCGAACCATACGCAATGTTCCGTTTCACCAGACCATCGGCCGACAGCACCGGAAAGATCCCGTTTTCGAGGTTGTCGATCGAGACGTTCTTGATCATCTTGAACTTATCGACGTTGCGCGTGTAGATGCCGTTGTTCGGAAAGCCTTGGATGGTGAAGCCCTTGATCTGAAAGCCCTCGATGTTGGGATCGGTCCCCGGGTTGACCGGCTCGACCAAGACGCCGTGCTTATTGCCCGGCCCGGCCTGCAGAATCACTTCCAGCCCCTTCTTGGGATTCGACTTGGCTTTCAGCTTGAGCGGCTTGTTGATCAGCACCGCAGCGTCGCCGCCATGGGTCTCCTGGTAGGTTCCCGGCATGACGATGACCGTATCGCCAGGGGAGGCGGCATCGACGGCCGCTTGAATCGACTCGCCAGGATTGACGACGACTTTTCCTGCCTGAGCAGTTGCAGGGGCAAACATGGCCGCCACCGCAATGGCGAGACCAAGACACAAGTTCAGACGATATAACTTCATCGTTTCTCCCCCCCTTTCGGGGTATCCACCAGCGGCATGCGTGGTATATGGTTGAGCAGTAGCCGCATCATGCATCACCGATCAGCTACTGTCAAGGGTATTGTTAACGCCGCTTAAGCCGATAAGCGCTAGGGAAATGGCGCAGTTGCGCCATCGGCCGCAACGGCAAAAAAGACTTGTTTCAGAGCGCCGCGTTGCCCGACTTTCGGATCCCTGCAGCGGCAGCGGCCAACGTCGTTTGTCGCGCACACGCTCGAGGCAACCATGCGCAAACGGGCGCCGAAGAC
>CAZJCO010000091.1:0-9836 GCA_964544375.1 uncultured Myxococcales bacterium | reverse complement strand
TCATAGAAGGGTGATACATATGATCGTCTTTTCGCGGCCTCCGGGTAGGAAGCGATGTATCTCGTCAATCGTTGGAGGAAACTGGAAGACATCGCGGTAGGCGACCGCAGCGTAGATCCGCTGCTGGAGCTCGGTAAGCTCCCGCGCGAACGCGGTCCGCCGCGCCCTGCCCGACCGCCCGACCCGAGGAGGCTCGATTCGCCGACCGACCTCGACTCGCTGATGGTTGCCACTCCATTGCGCAAAAACGGGTAACACCGGCACGCGGCAGGCAAGCGAAAGCCTCGCGAGCATGGTCGATGTAGAGGCCGGAACCCCAAAGAAATCAACGAAAATGCCGCGTCCCGGCTGCTGGTTCTGATCGAGAGGAACGGCCAGGATATCTCCCCGCCTGAGCGCCGCGATCGCCTGCCGGACACCGCTTCCACGGCCCAGCAAGCCGACGCCCGCAGCCTCGCGCTGGCGCGTCAGAAAACCGTCGGCAAAGCGATTGTTCATGGCACGATGAAAGATCCAGATGCGCCTCCCTGTCGCACGAGCACAGATCCGGGCCAGTAGTTCGTAGTTGCCTGTGTGCGCCGTCAGCACCAGCAGACCGGGCTCGCCGCCATCATCGGCTCGATCGGCCAAAGCCGCCCGAATCTGCCCCATTCCGGCGATCCGGTCGGGATCCAAGAGTTCGTCGGCATGCACGAGTTCCGCCGCAATTCGCCCCCAGCAGCGAAACGCCCCGCGTTCGATCTGCTCCCGCCAGGCAGGACGCTCAGCCGGAAAAGCACGTTCGAGGTTCTCCCGGACCACGCAGCGATGCCGGCGATCCAGTTGGCGAACGAGCAGCGCCGCGCCCTCGAGCAGTCCGCGCAACATCGGCAGGGGCAGCAGTCTCGCCACGGCCCAGAACAGCCGCAGTGGGACGTAGGCCAGGAATTCGAGTAACCCGCGCACGTCCCCCCGAGTCTAGCTTCCACCCCGCTCGCGCGCCACGGCCAACGAACCGCAGCGTCTTGAGGCCGCCACGCCTGCCTGCTAAGCCTTCTGGCTGCCATGAGCAACACGCCGCCGAAAGCTACCGAGCGCGATCGCCCCTGGATCATGCGCACCTATTCCGGCCACAGCTCGGCTGAGGCCTCCAACGAACTCTACCGCCGCAACTTGGCCAAGGGACAGACCGGCCTGAGCGTGGCCTTCGACCTTCCGACCCAGACCGGCTACGACTCCGATCACCGGATCGCACGAGGCGAAGTGGGAAAAGTCGGTGTACCGATCGATTCGATCGCCGATATGGAGAAGTTGTTCGATTCGATTCCCCTCGATCGCATGAACACCTCGCTGACGATCAACGCCACCGGCGCTTGGTTGCTCGCGCTCTACGTGGCAACCGCCGAGCGTTCCGGCGTAAAGCCCGAATGCCTGCAGGGGACGATCCAGAACGACATCATCAAGGAGTATCTGTCGCGAGGGACCTACGTGTTTCCACCGGGACCGTCCATGAGGCTAACCGGTGACGTCGTGGCCTACACGGTACGCCACATCCCTCGATGGAACCCGATCAACATCTGCAGCTACCATCTTCAAGAGGCCGGGGCGACGGCGGTCGAGGAAATTGCCTTCACGTTGGCCAACGCCGTCGCGGTGCTCGAAGAAGTGCGCCGCCGCTCCGAAATAGACGCGGAAACGTTCGCCCAGGTATTCGGACGGATCTCGTTTTTCGTCAACGCAGGAATCCGTTTCGTCGACGAGATGTGCAAGATGCGCGCCTTCGTTGCACTCTGGGATCGTCTGGGCCTGCAACGCTTCGGCATCGAGGACCCCAAGATGCGCCGTTTTCGGTACGGCGTGCAGGTCAACTCCTTGGGACTCACCGAACAGCAACCGGAGAACAACGCGATCCGCATCGCGCTCGAGATGTTGGCCGTCGTTCTGTCGCGCGATGCCCGTGCCCGCGCGATTCAGCTCCCCGCGTGGAACGAAGCGCTTGGTTTGCCGCGGCCGTGGGATCAGCAATGGGCACTACGCACACAACAGATCATGGCCTACGAAACCGACATCCTCGAGTACGCGGATCTGTTCGAGGGCTCGGTCGTGGTCGCTGCGCGTGTTCGTGAACTGAGCGAGCAGAGCGAGCAGGAGCTCAGCCGAATCGCCGAGCTCGGCGGCGCGGTGGCGGCAGTCGAGTCGAGCTACATGAAGCAGCGCTTGGTCGATTCGAACGCCCGGCGGGTCGCACGCATCGAGGCCGGCGAGCAGACGGTCGTGGGAGTCAACGCCTTCTGCGAAAGCGAACCATCCCCCCTGATGGAGGATTTGGACACGGCGGTGCTTCGCATCGACCCGCGAGCGGAACGCGAGCAGATCGAACGCCTCAAAGCCTTCCGTGCCAGCCGCAACCGGGAGGAAGTAGAGGCCGCGCTTTGCCAGCTGCGCGAAGCCGCGACCGCCGGAACGAACATCATGACTCCGTCGATCCGTTGCGCCCATGCTGGAGTGACGACCGGAGAATGGGCCGACACCCTGCGTGCCGTCTTCGGCGAGTATCGCGCACCGACCGGTGTAGGTGGCCAGGCGGCCGCTTCGGGGCAGCGCATCGACAAGCTGCGCGCACGTGCCGCCGCCCTGGCAACCGCGTTCGGGCGCCCGCCCCGTTTACTCGTTGGCAAACCCGGACTTGATGGCCACAGCAACGGCGCCGAACAAATCGCCGTACGCGCGCGCGACGCGGGTTTCGACGTCATCTATCAGGGCATCCGGCTGACCCCTGAAGAAATCGTCGCAACCGCGCAGGAAGAAGACGTCGACGCCCTCGGCCTGAGCATCCTATCGGGCTCCCACATGACACTGGTTCCGGAAATCCTGGGCGGCCTGCGCCAAGCAGGATTGGGCGAGGTGCCGCTCATCATCGGCGGGATCATTCCGGACGACGATGCCCGAGCACTCAGCGAACAGGGCGTCGCCGCTGTCTACACGCCGAAGAATTACGAGCTGACCGCGATCATCGACGATATCTTGGCGCTCGTCGAGCAGCAGCACGCCAAGCGCGGCTGAAACGGCCGCGTCAGAAGACCCTGCGGATCCTCGCCTCGCCTTCGATCTCGGTATCGCGCCCGCCGTTGCGAGCTAGTTCAACCGAGTGGAGATCTACCAGTGCGGCGTCACGGGCCACTACCCCGCGACGCCGATTCTCGCTGACCGAGCCGCCTCGCAAGGCGACCCGCGAGTCGTCGAGCACGACGACGCCGGCATCGCCGTTGCCCCGAATGACCGTATCGTGCAGCTCGACGCGTGAACCGAGGGTCACACGCAACCCGTCGGCGTTGGGCGGCGGCGGCCGGCCCGCCATCCCGCGGCCATTGCTTTCAATACGGTTTCCGCTGCCCTCCGCGCGCGCACCGGCCACGCCAAGCCCCTTGTCGTAGTTACCGATGATCCGGTTGTCGAGCAGCGTGGCCTGCGCGCGACGGCTGACCGTCACGCCGTCACGATTGCCTCGGATCGTATTGTCTTCGAGAAGTGCGCTGGCCTCATCGAAGACGAGTACGCCCTTGCCCTTGGTACGAAAACCGTTGTCCTCGAGCAGACAACGACGCACCACCACCTCGCTCGCTCCCGCCGAAACTCCTACGCCGTCGTCGAGGTTAGCGCGGGACTGGCACTCCTCGATGACGACCTTTTTCGCTGCTCGGCCGCGCACGGCAATGCCGTCGAAAGTAAATCCGCGCGCATGAAGTCGCCGGACCAGCAGATTGGACCCGCCCAAAACGAGTCCGTCACAGCCCTTCTTGCCGTCCGGCCGCATGCAACCGCCGCCGACCAGCGTCAGGCGGTTGGCGTCGAAGACGGTTCCGGCGGCCGACAGCGTCGGCAGTTGATGATGAATCCGCACAACGCTGTTCTCGGCGAGCCGCGATACGATCCGCACCGGCCGACGGGCGGAGTTTGCCGCCTCGATCGCCGCGCGCAGGCTGCCCGGCCCGGATTCCGCAGCCGAACGTACCTCGATCGTCGGTAGTCCCCTTCCGCAAGGCCCGGCAATCGGAGTACCGGCAAGCACGACGGCGGCCACCAGCCCAAGAGAACGCTTCACGCCAGTCGACTCTCCTCGCTACGGGCCCTTGGAATAGTCCCAGCTGAACTTGCTGTCGACGTTGACCGTAATGCAGGCGTCCTGCTCGTCGAGCGCGGCAGTGGCCTGCAGATACCCCTCGCCGGTCTCTCGACCGAGATATCCTACGGCGAGGCGGCGGCGCAACTGCGGGTCCGGACCCGACAGAGTTGCGCGCCCGCGTAGGGTGACACCGCGGTAAGGCGGCGTACGGGTGTCAACCGTCAGCGACACCCACGGATTCACGCCAACGTTCCGCGCCTTGCGCGAGCTTTGGTGAACCAGGATGCGCACCGATTCCCCGTCAAAGTCGAACCACACGGGCGAACCCTCCGGCCTGCCATCGGCATCGGCCGTCGCGAGTACCCCGATCTGCCTGCTGGTCAGCAACTCACGAATCTCCGCATCGGTCATTTTTGCCATGACGGCAACGCTAGCCGCGGGAAGCGACAAAGGCGAAGTTCGAATCAGCCAATGCCGCGGATCACCGCCGTCAGGTTGTCGGGCGCACCTCGTCGAATCGCCAAATCGGCCAACTCGACGACGGCGCGCCGTGGCTCGTGCAACGCCGTTCGGCCGACGGCCGCCAGCTCGCCATCGAGCAGGGGCTCCCAGAGCCCGTCAGAGCAGACCAGTAACACGTCGTCACGCTTCACGTCGTGCCGGGCGAGCGCCGGCGCCGCCGCGTCACCCAGGCCAATCACGCGCGTCAGCGCGTTGCGCTCCGGAGCGCTTCGAAGCGCTTGCGGATCGATCAGACCGGCGGCAACGCGTTCGGCGGCGACCGTGTGGTCCTGGCTCAGAAGCAGTGCCTCAGCGCCACGCAGCAGGTAGGCGCGCACGTCGCCTACATTGGCGCAATAGACCTCAGTGCCGGCCACCCATGCGACCGCCAGCGCCGTTGCCATGCCCCGGCGGCCCGCGCGCAGCGCCTCTTGGCAAACCCGGCGTTCGGCCGAGGCGAACGCCTCTAACAGTTCGCGACCGAGGATCTCGGCCGAATCGCCGGCCGCAAGCTCCGCGTCGAGCCTGGTCGCCATTGCCTCGACCGCTACCCGGCTGGCGACGTCTCCCGCAGGGAGCCCGCCGAGACCGTCGGCCACCACAAGAATGTCGGCGTCATCACTGAGATAGAAGGCGTCTTCGTTTCGAGGCCGCCGGCAACCGATGTCGCAAACCGCCGCAGCCGGCCCCCGTTCGACAATCCGGCGCAGCCCTCGTCGCTCCCTCTCTTCGGAATTCTTCATCGGCGCGATCCCGAGAACGGTCCGGCTAGGTCCGGCGGACTGAAACGCCTTGGCGCCTCGTCACCGCCCATGCTAAGGATCCCGACCATGCACATCGTTACAGCGCTCATCCTCGCCGCTACGATCTTACTCCCATCGGCGAGTTTCGCCCACACCGGAGGTCCTCTCGATCGCTACGGATGCCACACCGACCGCCGCAGCGGCGAGTATCATTGCCACCGAAGAGAACTCCGCGGAATGCACTTCAAATCCAAGAGCGAGATGCTCGAGAAACGCCGCCGCGGCGAGCTGTCGGCTTCCGCCCCTACTCCGCCGCCGAGCGTTTCCGATCGGGGCGTGATTCTCGAGCAGGGACAAGCGCCACCGAAGAAGGCCAGCGGCTGGAGTCGCTGGAATCCCTTTTCGAGTTCCAAGCCGTCCAAGCCCGCCGCCTTGAGCGGAACCGCAATCGTACCGCGCGGGATCGAGCGACGCCTGCTGGTTCTGCGCGACCTCTACGAAAAGAACCTCATCACCGAGGAAGAGTACGCCGCCAAACGCAAGGAAATTCTCGGCGACCTCTGAGCCAACGAAAACGGCCGGACCGCCCCAAGGGAAAGTCCGGCCGTCGCCAGGTCGTCGCAGTCCGCCAGGCTACGGCAGCGAGGTGAACCCGTTGGTCAGGTTTTGGCCGTGCTGGATCACGCGGCCGATCCCGCCGAATCCCCCGCCGGCATTGATTGCCGGGCTCTGGGTCGACCCGTAACACCATAGGACGCCGTGGATGTCGTCGGTCGTCACGTCGAAGCCCGAATCGGCGGTCGTCTTGCCGACGGCCACGATCGGCTCGAGGTGACAGTTGTTCTTGTTGTCCGACACGCACACCCCGGCGCCGAGGAAGTCGTCGGTCGTGCCGATGATGCCGTCGGAATTCGCCTCACAAGCCTCGGCATGGTCGCAGGAGCCGTAGCAGGCCGGGCAGTCCCCGTCCGAAGCACACTCAAGCCCAACCGGCACGACGCAGGTTCCGGTTCCCGTGTTGCAGCCGAGCCCGGGCCCTTCGGTCGGACAATCCGCGTCGGTAGTACACGAAATGACCGGGAACTCGCAGACGCCGGCGTTACACACGGCCGACGGACAGTCGCTCTGGGTCGTGCAAGACGTACCAGGCGCCTGCGTACAGACCGCCTTGCAGCTACCGTTGAGAGCGTCTTTCGTGCATAGCAGGAACTCAAAGCCCGCCCCCTCGCAGTGCCGCAGCGGCGGGCCGGCGGCGCAAACGCCGTCGAGGCCGGGCACTTTCGTTTCGGCGTTATCGACTACGCAAAGCGGGACACAGCGCCCGCCCGGACAGGCGTCGACGCAGCTTCCGAGTCCGCAGTCTCCATTGCTGGTGCATGGGAACCGATCGAAAGTCGGATCCCCTTGGCAGTGCAAGGGATTGGCCGAACACGTGCTGCCCGGACAGTCCGCGTCCTCATCGCAGAGGCGGCCGACGTTTGCCCCGGCAGCGCATCGCGTGCCGTCTCCCGAGTCGGCGAAGCTCGGATCGTTCGGATCACCGTTTGCGCAGCCCTGCCCGAACTCGGGTCCCGCCGCATTGCACGCCATTGCGCAGAGGTTCGGTTTGGTCGCCTGCCCCGCATTTTGCCCTGGCTTCTGGGGCGCACAGAGACAGTCGTAGAGTTCGAAGCCGGTCTCCGTACAGGCCACCGACGAGGACATCGTCTGCATCGCCGTGCCACCGGGCAGATAGTCCACCTTGAAACCGAGACCCGTGATGTTCTGGTTCGGATTCGGCCGGCAGTCGTTCGACATCGTACCGAACAGCGGATGGCTGTACTCGATCTTACAAGCCCTGCCGAAGTCCGGATTCGTCGGATCCGAACCGCAGATCAGGTCGAGTTCGCAGAACCCACCGCCCGGACAATCG
This sequence comes from uncultured Myxococcales bacterium, assembly GCA_964544375.1. GTDB lineage: Bacteria > Desulfobacterota > Binatia > UBA1149 > SPBQ01 > CAZQYE01. Next base: position 2,578 of record CAZJCO010000091.1, on the reverse strand, counting down.
GGTGACGCCGAGGAACAGCTTTCTCCGTTCGGACACTCGCTGTCGAATCGGCAGGGGGTACCGCTAACATCGCAGCGACCTTCGCAGATCAGCAGGTCGCGGATTCCTCCGCGGCAGAATCCACCGCACACAGGACACGGGCGCGTCGACGCTTCGCCCGTCGACTCGAGGGCATAGAGTTGGTAGAAGACCTCGTGCGCACCGGTGACGATGTTACGCGTTCCGGTGATGTTCGTGCGAAACTCCTGCACGGAGCACACGAACGCGCCGTTGCTCGAGACCGGAAGCGGCGCGCCGTTGGGAACCTTGACGCAGGTAGGCGTCGTGTCACAACGCCCTCGGCAGACCTCGCCGGCACCGCATACCATTTTCGCGCCCTGCGCCGCACACGGTCCCGTGACAACCCCATTGGCATCGTAACATTGAGGCTGACAGTCGAGCGAGTTCTTGCAGTAAGTACCCGCGTTGGCGCTAAACATGTCGCAGATCGCGCAGTCTTCGTCCTCGTCGGCTCCGTCCTTGGTTCCAGCGGGCGGTGGCGCGCTCGCGTTGTCGTCACAGCGCGCGCCGGTCCCGAGAATATCCCAGGAGCAGACCGGACCGGTCGCCCCGAACAAGTCACAATCGGGGTCGCTCGAGCTACCGGTGCATCCGGCCCCCGTCATCGCGTCGCAGTCGCAGTTGGACAACGTGGTAATGAAACCAGACTTGTCCGGCACGCCTTGCTCGTGCGAGGTGCCGTTCCATCCGGCGTCGGCATCCGTCAAGACGTGGCTGGCCTGCAATCGAATGCGTGGAAGATTACCGCAGGTGCACTCGAAGAGGTCTCCCGGGGGCAGACAATTGCCCGGACAGGCCGAGTCGTCGGTGCCATCGCACTCTTCGCCGAGTAGCAATTGCGCGTTCGCCGTCTGATTGACGACATTGTCGCCGCAAACGGGCGCCGGCGGATAGGCCGCGTCGATCACCGAAGACGCCGCGTACTGCCTCGCCGCCGGGACCTCGGTAGAATCGCCCGCCTCGCGTGCGGCCTGCACGAGGCAATCCTGCGCCTCGGCGACCGTGGCGACTCCGCCGCCGCAGATATCGAGTTCCTGAATCTGCGCGTCGGTGCACTTGCCGACCATACCTCGCAGTTTGACCTCGATCTTGGCGATCTTTGCGGCCGCCTTCGGGTCGTCGATCGCGCAGCGTACAGGATCGCCCAACTCCTTGCCTTGCATGATCTTGTTGCGGCACTTCGACACCATCTTGGCAACGATCGCGGAAAACTTGCGGCTCATCTTACTGATCCCAGCGAGGCACTTGGCGGCGTCGCTGGAAATGCTCGAGGTCGTCGAACCGTAGACCGCCGTCAACAGATCTTCTTCGCTTGCCTGCGCTAGTGCCGCAACGCACTGAGCAATGTCGGCCGGCGCGGTGATCGAATGGCCGAGCACACCTTCGCAGTACGGTCCGGGAAAACCGACGTTGGGCATGTCGAAGAGAATCGACTTGGCGCCCGCCGAGCACTTTTCGTCGCCACCGTTCGACAGCGGAGGACACAGGGCATCGGCGACACACTCCTGCGTGTCGGTCAGCGAACACACACTCTTGCACAATTTCTCCGCTGCCTTAGTAATTTTGGCGGTGCTCTTGTCGATCTTGTTTTGATTGGCCGTCGTTGGACAGACCGCAGGCTTCTTTCCGCTAATGTCTCCGTCACGACATTTGGCATTCTCTTTGCCTACCGTCGAAGCGACTTTGATCGCGCCCTTAGCAAGCTTGATCACGCACTTGGCCTCGGTTTTAGATGCGCCCGCCTGCACATCACCGGAGAACCCGGCGACCAAAACGAAAGCCGCAACGACCAAGCCAAATATTGTCTTCCGGTAGTCAGCCATGCTCTTCATCTCCCCTCCCTATAGCGTAACGAAATGCGACGACGAGGAAGCCTTCCGACACCGTAGAGACTCGCACTAGCCTTTGTCAATAGCCTTGCAGCCCCGCCAGACCCGCGATCGCACGCCGCAGCGCGGCAATCCCACCCGTGCGGGGGTGTTTTGGCTCGCTGGCGTAACAAGTGACGCGAACGTGGCGCCACCTGGTGGCCGTTTGGCCTTTCGGGTCGAGTCGCGGCCGGGGCGCCGGTCGCGACTCGCTCAGGGGATGTGACTGAAGTTCGGGACGTTCACGCCGTGCACACGAACGCGTCCGGGGCCGCCGAATCCCGACGTCGAGTTAAAACCGGCGTTCGTCGCAATCCGCTTGAAACAGAATAGACTGACGAGACTCGCGTTGGTCGGATCGCCCATCCCGTTCAGGGTTGAACCGCCCTCGGCAATCAAAGGATCGAGAAAGCAGTCGCGTTCGGCGGCTACGCAATTGCCGGCGCCCGGCAGATCATCGCCTGTTCCTAGCGTTCCGTCGCCGCCCGCTTCGCAATCACGAGCAAGCTGACACGAACCGAGACAGGCCTCGCCGGCCGCGCAATCGGCATCGCTTCCGCAAGAAGTTCCCGAGTTCTCGCAAGTCGCGTCGCAGGTCGATTCGGCCGCAGCCTTGAGGCAGGTGCGAGCGGTGAACTTGACCCCATCGC
>CAZJCO010000090.1:0-9838 GCA_964544375.1 uncultured Myxococcales bacterium | reverse complement strand
GTGGGCAATCCACTGGTAAAGCATCGCGTCGCCGGCAGAGGCGAGGAAGACCGGATTGGCCAACTGCGGGCCGACACCGCCGCGGGCTTGCGGCCCGTGGCAGGATGCACAGGCCGTCTCGTAATGAATCGCGCCGATGGTCGCGTCGCCAAGCGCAAACGCTCGATCGTCGAGCCGAATTGACGGCTGCGTTTGCCGGCTTCGCAGATACGCGATCAGAGCGCCGACGTCGGCGGCAGAAAGATGCGTCCAGGCCGGCATTGCCGTCCCGGGGCGGCCCTGGGTAATTGCGCGGTACAGGTAATCGTCGTCGACCACACGCAGAAAACCCGGACTGGCAACCGCCGGTCCGATCAACCCCTCTCCCTGCTTGCCGTGACAGGAGGCGCACTCGCGACGGAACAACGTGCGGCCGATGCGCGCGTTCCGGCGCGCAGGCGCGGCAGCCATCGCCGCGCGCACTTCCTGCAGCGACGCGCGCTGTTTCTGCCAGGTACGGATGTAGGCAATGACGTCGCTCACCGCCTGCGCCGACAACTGCTTCCATGCCGGCATCGCGGTACCCGGCCGCCCGTTGACAATCGAGTCGGCAAGGAAACGGTCGGAAGCGATCGCCAGGAACGTCGGCGAATTCAGCGTGTTGCCAATGCCGCCTTCGCCTTTCAGTCCGTGGCAGCCGGCGCAGAGGCCGGTGAAGTAAGACCGGCCGACGCGCGCGTCACCGCCGTGGCCTTGCACGTCGCTCAGTTGCGCGCCACCGGCCTGCCAGGAACGCATGTAGCCGACGATGCGATCGATCTCGCCGCGCGTCAGCCCGCCGTAGCCTTCGGCCCAAGCCGGCATGCGCGAACCGCTCCGGCCCGCCGCCACGATGAATCGATAGTAGTCGTCTCCCGCCGCGGCCAGCGTATCGGGATTGTTCAGCGAGGGTGTGATCAGACCGGGAACCCGACCCCCGTGGCCGTCGGATCCGTGGCACGCAGAGCAATAGCGCTGGTACAGCGCGCGGCCGTCGAGCGACTCTTGCGCGTCGGCCGAGCGCCCCCCGCCGCCGAACAGTTCGCCGAGCGGACTGCGCAGACTCACGGTGTAGGCCGTGAGCGCGTCCACTGATTCTTCGTCGGCCACGGCCGGCATGATCGATCCGGGAGAAATGCGGCGCGGTTCGAGAAAGTGCGCGCGCAACCAAGAGGTAGCGTTTCTCGGCTCTTCGCGGCCGAAGTGGCTGAAGTCGAACTGGTGGCGGGTCTTGTCGCCTACTCGCGTCAACTCCGGACCGATACCGCCGCCCTTGCCGCCGACCATGTGGCAGCCGAGGCAGCCGTTTTGGCTGAAAAGCTTGCGCCCGTTCTCGAGAATCCGGCGCGCCGATCTTCCCTGTCCGCCTCCGTTCCCGTCGGCTCGCGCGATGAGTCCCTCGTCGCCGAAGAGTTCACCCCGGGCGTGGCACTTCGAGCAGCTGGTTCGCAGTAGTTGGGCCTCGAGCATGGGCTCGTCCCAGAACGGAACATGGCCGTGTGCATCGGCAATCTCGGTCGCCGAGCCCTGCCCTTGATGACAGACGGTGCAGCCGAACTTGGCCGGATCATGGATCTCGAGGTACCGGCCCGGGTGCGTCGTGAACGGCTGCGGTTGCTCGACCATGCGCGGATCCTCGATTCCGGCATGACAGGTAATGCAACGGTCGGCGGTACCGAACTCGGGCAGATAGTTCTGCACGATACGTACTTCGAAGGCCGCGGCAGCGGCCGCGCCGCGTGCGTCGGTAGCCTGATCGGCGAGAATGTCGGCGTACTGCGAGCGCAGCCGGTACCAGTCGGCAAAGACGTTCTCGCGCAAGGCGGCCGCCGCCAGACAGACGATCGTCAGGAGAGATACGACGAGCAGTCCGATTTTGATGCGCACGTCGATCGCTTCGAGTTCGTGCTCTTTCATCGCTTATCCGTCCCTACCTGCCCTACCCGGCGCGCCGGCCCATCGTTCCTAGCTAGTGCAGCGGCCACTGAGACTTACTCCAATAGAAGTTCCAGTTCGGCCCACGAAGGTTCATGCCAACGTGTGTCATGATGACGAATCCGGCAAGGAAACACGTGAACAAAGCGATCGCCGCCATGCGCGTCGAACCGGTACGGCGTAGCACGACGATCGACCACCCGGCGTAGGCCGCCGTCAGCAAAGACCCGGGGTTGAAAATGATGATCACGAGTTGAGGGATGTTGGGAAACCAATCGCGCAGCCAGCCAAAGCTCACCGGCACCGCGACCGCGAGCACGGCCGCAACGATGCCGAAGATCGTGCTGCGCAAAGCAACCGAGCGGCCCAGCGCGCCACTCAGGTAGACGCCGGCGTCTTCGGGTTCGCGGTCGAGGTAAGGAATCAGGCCCAAACCGATCACCGCGACCGCCGGGATCACCAGCCCGCCCATGAAGGCGGAGTAGGAGACCATTTCCTGTAGGCCGAGGAAGTACCAGGGAGCCTTAGCAGGATTCTCCGGCACGGAGGGATTGGCGAGTTCCTTGAGCGGCGCATCGGCGATCATGCCGAGCACGACGCAGATGAGCACCGTCAGCATGAACACCAGCAGTTCGCCCCGCAGTAGATAGGGCCAGCTCGGCACGGTGTCGTCGGGATCCTGATTCGTCGCCGGACTGCGCCCCCGCACGATGCACATCAGTCCGTAACTCTTGGTCGGTGCCGCCGCCGGCGCGGCCGGCGCGGCATGGATCGAAGCACCTTTGCCCGCGGCCGTCTGCGCGCTGCCGGGAGCGCCGAGGCCGCCGTCCTTGCGAATGCGCCAGAAGTGCACCCCGGCAAGTACCGCGACCAACAGAGGGAGTACCATGACGTGCAGCAGGTAGAATCGCGTCAGCGCGTCTTGACCGACCTCGTTGGCGCCAAGCAACAGCTGCTTCTGAAAACCGCCGGGATCGAAGTAGGCCGTGATTCCGAGCGCGTCGGTCAATTCCCTCGGCGAGGCCGCAATATTGGAGCCGATCGTAATCGCCCAATACGCGAGCTGATCCCAAGGAAGCAAATAGCCGGTAAAGGAGAGCGCGAGCGTGAGGATGAACAACCCCATGCCGATGAGCCAGTTGAACTCGCGCGGCGCCTTGTAACTGGCCGAGTAGAACACGCGGCACATGTGCAGGATGACGACGACCACCATGCCGTGCGCCCCCCAGCGATGGATATTGCGGATGAAGCGGCCGGTGGGAACGACGAAATGGATGTCCTTCATGCCGGCGTAGGCCAGCTTGGTCGACGGCGTGTAGTAGACCATCAGCAAGATGCCGGTCGCCAGCAGGATCAGGAACATCGACAGCGCAGCGATGCCCAGGCCGTAGGTCGCCGATAGTCGCAGTGTGCGCACGTTGACCCGCGTCGAGTGGAGGTGAAGGAAGAGATTGGCAAACACCGCCTGCGAACGACTGCGGTCGGAGACCGGCCGTTCATGACGCGAAAACGAGTCGCGCAGATTGCCCACCAGGTTACGCAGGTTGTCGCCGAAGGTTTCGATTCCGGAGCCTTGCATGGCCGTCTCCTCTCTCAGGCGCTAGGCGACATAAAAGGTGTCGGGTTCGACTTCGCGTCCGGCGTCCACCACCAAACGACCGTCGACCGCCTGCGACACCTCGAGCCAACGCAGCGAACGCGGCGCCGGGCCGCCGACGACCTTGCCTTCGTTGTTGAATCGCGAGCCGTGGCAGGGACAGGCAAACCCGTTGTCGGTACGTGCAACGATGCAGCCCAGGTGAGTACACACCATGGAGATGGCAGCCACTCCGCGTTCGCTCGAGACGACCAGCACTTTCTTGTCCGAAAGCACGCGCTCAGTGCCCGAAGGAAAATCTTCGGGCCGCCCGAGACGGAAACGCGTCGCCGCCTCGGGCAAGACCGAAGGTTTCGGCAGTCGGATCATCCCGATGATGGAGCCGAGAATCGCGACTCCAGTCGTCCACAAACCCGCCAATCCGAGAAAATCTCGCCGAGGCAGCGGCTCCGGCTCTAGACGGCCTGGCATGTAGGCACCTCCTTGAAGAGAAAACGCTCCATCGTGATCGCACCGGTCGGACAACGTTCGGCGCACAGAGCGCAGCGGATACAAATGGTTTCGTCTTTGAGAATTGCCGAGGCCTCCTCGGCGGCCACGCCTTCGAGTTGCCCGTCGACCACGCGCGGCAGCGCCTCGTCGCCGGAGACGCGGTCGGCGGAAACGATGCGCAAACACAGCGAGGGGCAGACATCGACGCAGCCCCCGCAAAGGATGCACTTGCTGCCGTCGAAGATCGTGTTGACCCCACAGTCCAAGCAGCGGCCCGCCTCCTTGCGCGCCTGCTCTCCCGTCAGGCACAACTCGACCGGCGTCGATTGCGAGCGGACGCGTTCGGCCGCCGCACGCGTTGCCAACGCAACGCGCGGCCGCCGCTCGTAGCCGAACTCGCGTCGATAGTCGGGAATCGCCAAGTGCAGTTCGAGATCCTGGTGACGGATTTCTTTGCCCGTTAGGCTCTTGTAGATCTCCCGCGCCACACGCTTGCCCGAAGCCACCGCGTGGATCAGCAGCTTGGGACCATGAGCGAGGTCACCGGAGACATAAACGTCGTCTTGAGAAGTGCGGCCGCTCTCGGCCTCGCACACGAGAAAGCCGCGCGGATCGAGTTCGAGCCCGTCGCGCTCACCGTCGACGAAGGAAAGATCGACCGCCTGACCGACCGAAAGTAGGACCGTGTCGCAATCAATGATGTCCTCGGACGAGTCGTCGAACTCGGGAGCAAAGCGGCGTTGCTCGTCATAGACGCGGACGCATCTGCGAAAGCTTACGCCACGAACACGTCCCGAGTCGTCGGTGAGGATCTCTTTGGGCCCGAGGCTATTGCGGCGGACGATCCCCTCCTCGTCGCCTTCGATGATTTCGATATCATCGGCCGGCATCTCCTCGAGCGACTCGAGCGAGCAAAGCGTGACCGAGGACACTTCTTGCTCGCGCAGGGCCGAACGCGCGGTATCAAGAGCGATCTGCCGGAGCACCGTACGGCCGACGTCGTAGGCGACGTTTCCACCGCCGACGACAACCACACGCTGGCCCAAGGTCGGCGCCTGCCCGAGCGAAACGTCGCGCAGGAACTCGACGCCGCCGAGTACGCCCTCGGCATCGGCGCCGGGAATCGGAATCATGCGCGAGCGTTTGGCGCCGACGGCGATCACCACGGCGTCGTGGCGCTCGCGTAGTTCGGGCAGGCTGACGTCTTCGCCGACGGTACAACCGGTGACGGCCTTGACGCCGAGCGCTTCGATCACTTCGGCCTCGCCGCGGATCAGATCGCGCGGCAGGCGGTACTCGGGTACGCCGACGGCGAGCATTCCCGCCAGCACCGGCTCGAGTTCGTAAATAGTGACCTCGAAGCCGAGCAGCAGCAGATCGTGCGCGCAGGCCAACCCCGCCGGCCCGCTGCCCGCGGTACCCACCGATTTGCCACGAACCGGCTCGACGCGGCCCTTCATCGTCGCCTGCAGCAGCGGCAACAACTCTTCGGCGTCACTGCATTCACGGTCCGCACGAGCGGCGGCCGCGTCCTTCAAGAAGTCGACCAGACTGCGGCCGCCATCGGATCTGGCTTCGGGGCCGAACTGTTCGCAAACGAAACGCTTGAGCGCACGGATCGCGATCGGTTTGTCGAGTTCGCCTCGGCGGCACTCGGCCTCGCACGGAGCACCGCAGACCCTCCCACAGATCGAAGCAAGCGGATTCGGGCCGCGCGCGATGAGATAGGCCAATTCGTCGTCCCCGTCGGCAATCGCGCGAACGTAGCCTCGGGCGTCGGTGTGTACCGGACAGGCGGCCTGACACTTGATTTGCGACTTCCAGTAGTCGCGATCAGGAACTCGGACTGTTGTGCGACTCGTCACGCCCCTTCTTTCCCCCCAAGGCGAGCCTGAATCCGATTTTCAGACCTTTTTCTCATATTTTAACTCGGCCAGTGTGTCAAGCTCGCTGTGTCACGGTCTGCGCCAGATCGGCGATCGTAGCGCCCGCCAAGCGTCTGGTCAGTTTCTCCCTAACCGCGCCCCAGTCGGCGTGCAGCGGACAGGGCGCGGTGTCGGAACATTCCGGCAAGCCCAGGAAGCAGCCTTCGAACGCATCGGCTCCGTCGATCGAACGAATCACCTCGAGCACGGTGATCTTATGGGGGGGTTTGGCGAGCCGGACTCCGCCTGTCGGACCTTTGAACGAGTCGACAAAACCGGCCTGCACTAACTGGCCGACGAGCTTTGCGAGAAATGGATAGGGGATCGACTCGGAGGCGGCGACGTCTCGAATCCGCGCCGCCTCGGCCGCGTTGCGGGTCGCAAGATACACGAGGGCGCGGACGGCGTATTGCGCGGGCGTTGAAACCGCCAGGCCCATGGCGGCACTCTACTCCACCGCGGCACGCTTGTCACGCAATTTATGACCAGACGGTCGTAAACACCCTGTCAATACCTGACGACGCTGCGGATGACGTCGCCTTCGAGCATTGCGGTGAAGGCTTCGTTGATGTCGCCGATGCCGATTTCCTGCGAGACCAGGCCCTTGAGGTCGAGTGCGCCGCCTTCGGCGTAGTCGATCAAGGTGAGGAAGTCGCGGCGCACGTTGGCCGAACCGTAGATCGTGCCCATCACCGTTTTGTTCTCGAGGACGAGCAAGGAGGCCGGCAGCGTGATTTCCGTGCCGATGCGCGGCACGCCGACCCAGCATACCGTGCCTCCCGGTCGGGTGGCGTCGTATGCCTGGCGCTGCAACTCGGGCAGACCGACCACTTCGAACGCAAAATCCGCGCCGCGCCCTTCTGTCAGCTCGCGCGCGAAGTCCGGCACACCGTGCTCGTCCGGGTCGATCGTATGGGTCGCGCCGAAATGCTCGGCGGCCTTTCGCTTGGCCGGATTGGGATCGACGGCGACGATGTTCGCCGCCTTGGCGATGCGGCAGCCTTGGATCACGTTCTGCCCGACCCCACCGCAACCGATCACCACGCAGGTAGAGTCCTCTCGCACTTGGGCTGCGAACAAGGCCGCGCCAACACCAGTGGTCACACCGCAGCCGAGCAGAGATGCTTCGGCCATCGGAAAATGGTCGGGAATCTTGACGATGGCGGCCTCGTCGACGACGGTTTCTTCGGCAAAGCCGGCCAACCCCCCGATTGCGCCCATGATCCGCGAACCGTCGGGACGGGTAAACGGCATACGGCTCATGCCGATCTCGAGCGCCTTACCGCAGACGTAGGCCTGGTCGTGGGTGCAGTAGTAACACTCGCCACAGGTAGGCACGAAGCTGCCGATCACGTGGTCGCCCGGCTGAAAGCCCAGCTTGGTTTCGCCGGCGGCAACCACGACTCCGGCCCCCTCATGACCAAGAATCGAGGGCGCGGGAATCGGCAGAGAGCCGTTCCAAATCGAGACGTCCGAGTGGCATACGCCGCAGGAGTCCCACTTGACGTGGACTTCGCCCGCACCGGGGCCATCCAAAGCGAGTTCCTCGACGATCAGCGGTTCATTGTTGGCCGCGAATATGGCTGCTTTCATAACCGGGCTTCATAGCGGCTGCGCCCGTTCATTGGAAGTCGGCGGAAGCCGACAAAGCCCTCCGAGCGTATGACACGACGCGCTATACGATCGCCGCAGTGATTTTGCCCCTTGCCGATGATTGCCCCATCATTGTAGTACTAACCTGCTAACTTCCACATCATCCGTTCCAGGCTTCCCGCAAGGAGGATCCATGACTGCCGCCAGCAACCGGACCTGTGTCCGCAACTCTCTCTGTCTCTCGTTTCTCGTGTTATCGGCAACGCTTTTCGTGCTTGCACCGGCTCGAGCCAGCCATGCAGGACTCTGCGATGGTGCAACGCCGTGCGTCCCCGGCAAGGGCAGCAGCAAGACCGACTGTCTGATCGAGTGGCTCGTAACGCCGACGCCCGCGGACGTCGGCGGATTTCCCACGGGAAAGATCGAGTGCACCGATGGCGACGCCTGTGACGCCGACGGTCAGGCGAACGGCGAGTGCACGTTCTCGGTCGCCGTGTGCATCAACAACGTCGACTCGCGACTCCCGTCGTGCGACGCAGCGGCTTTCAAGTTGAGCAGTCTGGCAATCGACGTCGCCCAGCTTCGCAAGCCGGCACGGATCAAGAAAGACGGCTACGACGCATTGAACAAGCGCCTGCTGGCCGAGGCGCTGCGCTCGATCGACGTACCGACCGTGGTCAAGAAAGAAGGCACGATCGCTCCGGCGCCGGGCAGCACGACCGAGACCTGCAGTAGTCCGGCGATGCTCAAAGTCCCGGTGAAAGCCAAAAACGGGTCGACGGCGAAAGCGCGCAAGACCGTCAAAGTTGCAGCGTTCGCGCCGCCGGCGCCGGGCAAGACCCGCGGCAAGAAAGACAGCGACGCGCTCCGCCTCACCTGCCTGCCGGCCAGTGGCGCCAGCGCAGCGGATCCGACGATCGATGGCGTTGGTCCCAGTCTAATCTCGAACGCCTCGGATTTCCCGGTTCTGGTCGAAGGCAGCAACATCAGCTCCGGAACCCGGGCGATCGTCGCTACTTGGAACGGCAGCAAGTACGTGGACACGATGACGCTTCCCACCGCGCGCAGCACGGACACGGTCGCCGCCGTGGTCATCCCCGAGAACTTCCCGGTCAAAGGCGTCGCTGCGCGGCCGGAAAAGAGCGATATCCTCGTCAAGTTGTTTCACCCCTACGGCTCGGGCGCCGCAAGCTCTCAAGTACAACCGCTGACGGTCGTCGACGACATCAACTTCCGCAACCCGAATTCGGCAGCCGTGACCCCGACAGGTTCCAAGCTCTACATTCCGACGCAACAAACCGACGAAGTATGGGTCTACAACACGATTAGCGGCGTCTTCGTCGATCAGGATCCCAAGCGCAAGGGCATCCAGGGAATCGGCGTCGGCGACAATCCCTTCCACGTCGAAACCCTCGACTTGGGCGGCGGCAACTCGCGCATCTGGGTCGTCAATCGCCTGTCGGATTATCTAACGATCATCGATCCGGCAACGGACAAAGTCGTGGCCAACGTGCCGACGCTGCGCATGGCCCAGGAGGTAGAGTTCGACCACGCCGGCCAGCGCGCCTTCGTAACGAATCAGAACCGTAACCTGGTGCAGGTTTACGACCTCTCGAGCGATGCCGACGCACCGGTCGAAGTTGCCCAAGTCACGGTCGGTATGAGTCCGCGCGGGATGGCCATCAACGCGAGCGACAGCAAGCTCTACGTCGCCAACATTCAGACCGCCGACATCAGTGTCGTCGACATCGCCGCGGGCAGCCCCACCGAGTACACGTTGCTGTCGACGCCGACCGGGCAGGCGATCCAACCGCGGGCGACCGACGATATCGTCGGCGGCTTCGCCGACGGCTGGGAAGCCTTCATCGTCGGCGCGCGTGCGCCGCGAGGGATTGCTTACAGCGCGGCGGTCGATCGGGTGTTCGTCAGCAGCGTCGGACCGAACATCGGACCGCGGCCAGGCGTCTCGCCCGGAAGCATCAACGGCACGATCATGCACCCGGTGGTCACCGTCATCGATCCGTCGACCGATGGAATCGTCCGCCATATCGCGATCGAAGGCACGGATCCCGAGCAGCTTGCGGTCGACGACGTCGATCGCCTTCTCTACGTCGCCGCGCAGGGCTCGGGCCAAGTGAGCGTACTCGACCTCAACCTCGCGGCCGGCTCTCCCGCGCAGGCCGCGGCCTCGGAAGTCGCCGTCGTCGACTTGCCGCTGCCCGCTGAGAGGTGTCACGGTAATCGATGGGCCACCGGTCACGATCGGTGATGGCCGATC
>CAZJCO010000089.1:0-9936 GCA_964544375.1 uncultured Myxococcales bacterium | reverse complement strand
AGGCGGTTAGGGGCTGTGTGCCGGACCCCGCCGCCCACACCCAGATCGAGCATCTCGCGTCGCGCGAGTATTTCGACCTGCCGGCGGTCGACCTGCCGCATCAGCGCCGAATAGGCTCCCAGCAGCAGCTGCTGACCGGTTTGGCCGCGCGCGTAAAATGTTCGTTCGACCTGGGCGCCGCCGAACGATCGGGTGTCGAGCAGGCCGCCGTACTCGCGTGCGAAAGGCACGCCCTGGGCGACGCAGTGGTCGATGATGTCGACGCTGATCTCGGCCAGGCGGTGAACGTTGGATTCGCGCGACCGATAGTCGCCGCCCTTGATCGTGTCGTAGAACAGTCGGTAGGTGGAATCGCCGTCGTTCTTATAGTTCTTGGCCGCGTTGATTCCGCCCTGCGCCGCGATGCTATGAGAGCGCCTGGGCGAGTCGAGAATCGTGAAAGCCTTGACGTTGTAGCCGAGTTCTCCGAGCGTTGCGGCCGCCGAGGCGCCGGCTAGACCGGTGCCGACGACAATGACATCGAGTTTTCGGCGGTTGGCCGGAGCGACAAGACTCATGTGGCGCTTGTGCAGCTCCCACCGGGATTCGATCGGACCGCCGGGCGCGTGACCGTCGAGGATCATGAGCCACCTCCTACCTGAAAGAAGTAAACCGCGATCGGCACGGTGATGAAGCCTGCAACCAGCACCACGGCCAGCAGTCTCCCCAGATTCGTCAGCCAGCTGCGATGGCTGACCCCCATGGACTCGAAGGCACTGGCGAAACCGTGCCAGGCGTGAAAGCCGATGATGGCCAGTGCGACCATGTAGCCGATCGCGTAACCGGGCGACTGGAAAAACTCGATCACCAGCCGATAGAGGTCGCGTACTTCGGGCGCCGCCGCCGAGCTGTACTCCGGGCCGAATTTGAAGGTCCAGACGTGCAGCGGAACGAAGACCAGCAGCACGAGCCCGGAAAAAATCATCGTCGTCGAGGCCAGACTCTTGCGGCTGCCGTGGCCGGCGCGCTCTTTGACGGCGTAGCCCTGCGGGCGGGCCGCCCAGTTGCCGAGCGTGACCACGATGCCGAGCAGTAGGTGCCCGACGAACAGCGCCAGCAAGCCGAGTTCCGCCCCGTAAATGAGGGGATTGCTGACGAGCGCGTGGCTGTAGTGGTTGTAGGCCTCCGGTCCGGCGAGGATCAGCAGGTTACCGGTCATGTGGACGACCAAGAAGCCGATCAGCAGGACGCCGGTAAGCCCCATGAGAATCTTGCGGCCGATCGGCGAGTCGATGAGTACTCGTAATTGCGACACTTTCCTTGCGCCTCTTCTTCCCTGGCTGGATTCTGGAACCGCCGGCCGTCAAGCTGCCTCAAGGCCGGTCATCGGTAACAAACTCCAATCGCGGAGAAATCGCAACGTTAGCAAGCACTCCGCATAAATATACATTCGCAATACTAATATAAAATATCAGCCCATTCGTTATGTGCTTATTTTTGTTTTGTCCGACGAAGCCGTGCGCGAAGCGGGAAGACCGCAACTGCCGGTGCGGGTCTTGCGGCTGCAAGGCCGGGCGGGAGGGCGCGTCTTCGGTTGGGAATGGCGTCGCAACAAGGATAACAGTTGACGATACGGGGGAAGCGAGCCGCTACACGGACCGGCGCGCCGTCAGAGTGCCAGGGGTACTCGTTTTTCGGCAATCGGCCACGCAAGTGCGGCCTGAGGAGAGGTCACGAGTAGGATGAGTGCTACTGCTGCCACATCCGGAGCTTCGGTTGCCGCGAGCGCGGCGGAGCAAGGTGGAACGCGAACGACGATCGACGGCAACGAGGCTGCTGCCTCGTCGGCATTTCGAACCAACGAGGTCATTGCGATCTATCCCATCACGCCGGCTTCGCCGATGGGCGAGTTTGCCGACGAGTGGGCGGCGCACGGAAGGCGCAACCTGTGGGGTGCGGTGCCCCTGGTCGCCGAGATGCAGTCGGAAGGTGGTGCCTCGGCTGCGGTTCACGGCGCCTTGCAAGCCGGCGCGCTGACGACGACGTTTACCTCCTCTCAGGGACTTCTCCTGATGATCCCTAGTCTCTACAAGATCGCCGGCGAGCTGACGGCCTTTTGCATGCACGTCGCAGCGCGCACGATTGCAACCCACGCGCTGTCGATTTTCGGCGATCACTCCGACGTCATGGCCTGCCGGCAGACCGGCTTTGCGCTGCTTGCGTCTAACTCGGTCCAGGAGGCCCACGATTTGGCCTGCATCGGGCAGATGGCCTCGCTCGCGTCGCGCATTCCTTTCATCCACTTTTTCGACGGCTTTCGCACATCCCACGAAGTAGCGACGATCGAACTCATCGAAGACGACGCGCTTGCCGCGCTCATGGACGGTGACGCAATCGCGGCCCATCGACAGCGGGCCTTGTCGCCCGAGCGGCCGGTGCTGCGCGGAACGGCGCAGAATCCGGACGCGTTCTTCCAGGCGCGCGAAGCGATCAACCCCTACTACGACGCTTGTCCGGCCGCCGTAGAGCAGGCGATGGAGCGTTTTGCCGAGCGCGTGGGCCGGCGATACCGGTTGTTCGACTACGAAGGCCATCCCGAGGCCGAGAGGGTCATCGTCATCATGGGTTCGGGCGCCGAGACGGCGGCGGAGACCGCAGCTTATCTCAATGCTCGAGGTGAGAAGACCGGCGTCCTCAAGGTTCGTTTGTTCCGGCCGTTTTCGGTCGAGCATTTCGTCGCGGCCTTGCCGGCGAGCGTTCGTTCGATTGCGGTGCTCGAGCGGACCAAGGAGCCTGGTGCCATCGGCGAGCCGATGTATCAGGACGTGGTGACCGCGCTGCGCGAAGCCAGCGACGATCGTGCGACGTCCTGGAGCGAGGAACCGCGCGTCATCGGCGGCCGCTACGGGCTTTCGTCCAAGGACTTCTCGCCGGCGATGGCCAAAGCCGTATTCGACGAACTCGAGCGTGAGCGCCCCAAGCGGCACTTCACCGTTGGCATCGTCGACGACGTGAGCCACAGTTCGCTCGAGGTCGACGAGGAGTTCGACATCGAGCCGGACGAAGTCGTGCGCGCCGTCTTCTACGGCCTGGGTTCCGACGGCACCGTCGGGGCGAATAAGAACAGTATCAAGATCATCGGCGAAGAAACCGGCAACCATGCTCAGGGGTACTTCGTTTACGACTCCAAGAAAGCCGGGGCAACGACGATCTCGCATCTGCGTTTCGGACCCAAACCGATTCGCGCGCCCTACCTGGTGCGTCACGCCAGTTTCGTCGCGTGCCACCAGTTTTCCTTTCTCGAGCGTTTCGAGATCCTCGGCATGGCCGCTCCCGGCGGCGTGTTCTTGCTGAACTCTCCCTTCGGCCCCGGCCAGGTATGGGATGAGCTTCCCTACGAGATCCAGCAGCAGATCCTCGAGAAACGCCTGCGGTTCTACGTCGTGGATGCCTATGCCGTTGCGCGCGAAACCGGCGTCGGCGCGCGCATCAACACGATCATGCAGACTTGTTTTTTCGCGATCTCTGACATCCTGCCGCAAGAGGAGGCGATCGCGCGGATCAAGGAAGCGATCGAGAAGAGCTACGGCAAGAAAGGTCCGGAAATGTTACGGCGCAACAACGCCGCTGTCGATATGGCGCTCGACCATTTGCACGAGGTCGAGGTTCCCGCGAGCGTAACTAGCGAGCACCACCGTCCGCCGACGGTTCCCGAGCAGGCTCCCGACTTCGTCCAGCGTGTGACGGCGATGATGTTGGCGAACAAGGGCGACCTGCTTCCCGTCAGTGCGTTTCCGCCCGACGGCACCTGGCCGCTGGGAACCGCGCGCTGGGAAAAGCGTAACCTGGCACTGGAGATCCCGGTCTGGGACGAGGAAATTTGTATTCAGTGCAACAAGTGTGCGCTGGTCTGCCCGCATGCCGCGATTCGCGCCAAGGTTTACGATGCCGAAGCGCTCGAGGGCGCACCCGAAGGTTTTGCCTCCGTCGACTTCCGCTCGCGTGAGCTGGCCGGCATGCGATACACCTTGCAGGTCGCGCCCGAGGACTGCACCGGCTGCTCCCTGTGCGTGCGCGTTTGCCCCGCCAAGGACAAGTCGAATCCGCGTCACAAGGCGATCGACATGCATCCGCAGGCGCCTTTGCGCGAGGCGGAACGAATCAAGTTCGACTTTTTCTTGTCGCTTCCGGAGATCGACCGGGCCAGTGTGCGCGTCGATCTCAAAGGCTCGCAGCTATTCGAACCGCTGCTGGAGTTTTCGGGCGCTTGCGCCGGCTGCGGCGAGACGCCCTACCTCAAGCTGATGACGCAGCTGTTCGGCGATCGCGCGATGATCGCCAACGCCACCGGTTGCTCGTCAATCTACGGCGGCAACTTACCGACCACGCCTTACACCGCCAACAAGGAAGGTCGCGGGCCGGCCTGGTCGAACTCCCTGTTCGAAGATGCGGCGGAATTTGGCTTCGGCTTCCGGCTTGCGGTCGACGCTGCCCAGCAACGCGCTCACGAACTGCTGCGCGAACTGTCCGCCGATTTGGGAGAATCGCTGGTAGCGCAGTTGATCGATGCGCGCCAGGACAGCGAAGCCGGTATCGCCGCCCAGCGGGAGAGGGTAGCGCGGCTCAGCGCGGCACTGGCCGGCATCGACAAGCCCGCCGCACGCAGGCTTGAGGCCTTGGCCGACGCTCTCGTGAAGAAGAGCGTATGGCTGGTGGGCGGTGACGGCTGGGCCTACGACATTGGCTATGGCGGACTCGATCACGTGCTGTCGATGGGGCGCGACGTCAACGCGCTCGTACTCGATACGGAGGTCTACTCGAACACCGGCGGGCAAGCGTCCAAGTCGACGCCGATGGCGGCGACGGCCAAGTTCGCGGCCGCCGGCAAGGAGCTTCCCAAGAAAGACCTCGGTCTGATGGCGATGACCTACGGCAACGTCTACGTCGCCCGCATCGCCTTTGGCGCCAAGGACGTTCAGACGCTTCGCGCCTTCGAGGAAGCCGAATCCTACCCCGGCGCGTCGTTGATCATCGCCTACGCCCACTGCATCGCGCACGGCTACGATCTCGTCGAAGGGCTCGACCAACAGAAGCTGGCGGTCGACTCCGGAGTTTGGCCGCTGTACCGCTTCGACCCCCGGCGCATCGCCGAAGGCAAGCCGCCGCTGCAACTCGACGCGCCGGCGCCGAAGACGTCGGCCGCCAAGTACATGCAGAACGAAGCCCGCTTCCGCATGGCCGAAAAGCTCGATCCCAAGCGTTTCCGGCAGTTGATCGAGCATGCCGAACGCGACGCCGCCAGTCGCTACGCAATCTATCAGCAACTAGCCGGTCTCGAAGTCCCCAACGGCGGCGGCGACGGCGACTAGGCAAGAAGGAGGGATCCGTGGACCTTTCGACCAGCTATCTCGGGCTCGAACTCGAGCATCCGTTGATGCCGGGAGCCTCTCCCATGGTCGACGATCTCGACACCGTTCGCCGGCTGGAAGATGCCGGCGCCTCTGCGATCGTCATGCATTCCTTGTTCGAGGAGCAGATCGTCGGTGAGCAGGTCGCCACCCATCACGCAACCGAATCCCATGGCGAATCAACCGCCGAGGCGCTCGGCTACTTCCCGCGGCGCGAAGATTTCGTGCTCGGACCGCAGGACTACCTCGATCAGCTTGCGCGCATCAAGGAAGCGGTAGGCGTTCCAGTGATCGGCTCGCTCAACGGCACCACGCCGGGCGGCTGGCTGGAATACGCCTCGTTGATGGAGCAAGCTGGTGCCGACGCGCTCGAACTGAACCTCTACGAGATCGCGACTGATCCGGAGGAGCCGGCCGAGGCGCTCGAGTCGCGTACCAGCGAGCTGATCGCATCGGTCAAAGCCGCGGTGGAGATTCCTCTGGCGGTCAAGCTCTCGCCCTTCTACACCTGCTTGGCCCAGTTTGCCCGCCGCCTCGAAGCCGGCGGTGCGGATGCCCTAGTGCTTTTCAATCGATTCTACCAGCCCGATGTCGACGTCGAGGAACTCGAAGTCGCGCACGTCTTGCACCTTTCGGATTCTTCCGAGTTGTTGCTGCGCTTGCGCTGGCTGGCGATTCTTTCGGGCCGTGTCGATTGCTCGCTGGCCGTTACCGGTGGCGTGCATAGCGGCATCGATGCGATCAAGGCGGTAATGTGCGGCGCGCACGCCGTGCAAATGGTATCTGCCCTGCTGCGCCACGGTCCGGGACACTTGGCGAAGGTACGCACGGATATGGAGGCTTGGCTCGAGGAGCACGAGTACCAGTCGTTGGCGCAGGCGCGTGGCAGCATGGGATTGGACCGCTGCCCCAATCCCAAGGCGTACGAGCGCGGTAATTACATCCACATGCTGCAGAGCTGGTGGGGCGAGTAGCGCGCGTCAGGCTTTCGAGAATTCCGCCTCGCTCAAACCTCGCGACGGCATCGTCTTGCTTGTCTTGGGTGTGCTGTCGGGAGGTTCGAGTAACAGCTGGCGCCGCTCGCGCAGGCGCGCCTTGCGGATCGCTTTCCACAGCTCGAATCGAGACGCCTGTTTGCGTCGCAAACTCGCAGCCACGGCCTCGACGTCCATGGTCTGTACCTCCAACCTAAAACAAGCAAAATCCTTGCCACTTGCAGAGGCAAGCGGCAGGTGCACAGGTCCAGCTGCTAGGGCCGCGGCCGCGCCCGGTGGCTATTTGCTGAACGAGAGTCGTGCCGATATGTCGGCTAGCGCGACGAAGGATCGTCGCCGAGGCGCGCCTCGTACTCGGTGATCGCCGCTTCGTGTTGCAGCGTGAGGGCGACTTGATCCCACCCGTTGAGCAGGCGCTCCTTTAAAAACGGATCGATTTCGAAGGAGATCGAATCGCCGGTGGACGGGTCGAGGCGCTGCTCGGCGAGGTCGACGTCGATCGTAAAGCCTTGGTTGGCGGCGACGCGTTCGAAAAACGTATCGATTGTGGCGGCTGGCAGCGCGACCGGCAACAAGCCGTTGTTGAAGCAGTTGTTGTAGAAGATGTCGGCGAACGAGGGCGCGAGGATCGCGCGAAAGCCATAGTCGTGCAGCGCCCAGGGGGCATGTTCTCGCGAGGATCCGCAGCCGAAGTTGTCGCGCGCGAGGAGGATCGTCGCCCCCTGGTAGCGCGGCAGATTCAGCACGAAATTCGGATCGGGCGTCTTGCCGTCGGCGAGATAGCGCCAGTCGTAGAAAAGCACGTCCTCGTAGCCGCTGCGCGTGATCCGTTTGAGGAACTGCTTGGGGATGATCTGATCCGTGTCGACGTTGGCCCGGTCGAGCGGGACGACGATTCCTCGATGCCGTACGAACGGTTCCATCGTTACTTGAACTCCCAGCGGCGCACGTCCGTGAAATGGCCGGCGATCGCCGCCGCCGCGGCCATCGCCGGGCCGACCAAGTGGGTACGGCCGCCTTTGCCCTGCCGGCCTTCGAAGTTGCGGTTGGAGGTCGAGGCGCAGCGATCTCCGGGCCGCAGTTGGTCCGGGTTCATGCCGAGGCACATCGAGCAGCCTGCTTCACGCCACTCGAAGCCCGCCGCCTGAAAGATCCGGTCGAGTCCCTCGCTTTCGGCCTGTTGCTTGACGCGTTGCGAGCCGGGCACGACGATGGCCTCGTCGATCGTGCCGGACACGTGGTAGCCGCGGACGACTTTGGCCGCCTCCCGCAGATCCTCGATTCGGCCGTTCGTGCAGGAGCCGATGAAAACGCGGTCGACGGCTACGTCGGCCATCGGTTGGTCTTCTTGCAAGCCCATGTACTCGAGCGCGCGCCGCGCGGCGGCGCGCTGCGGGGCGTCGTCGATCGTGCTCAGCACGGGCGTGCGTCCGCCGATCGTCGTCACCATGCCGGGCGATGTACCCCAGGTAACCTGTGGCTCAATCTCGGCGGCGTCGATCTCGAGGCAGCGATCGTAGCGGCAGCCTTCGTCGGAGGCCCAAGAAGCCCAGCCGCTGACGAGCTGGGCAAAGTCCTGGTGCTCGGGCAAAAACTCGCGGCCGCGCAGGTAATCGAAAGTTGTTTGGTCCGGCGAAATCAGTCCGGCTCGCGCGCCTGCTTCGATCGTCATATTGCAGACCGTCATGCGACCTTCCATTGAAAGGCCGCCGATGGTGTCGCCGGTGTACTCGATGACGTAGCCGGTTCCACCGGCAGTACCGATCTTGCCAATCATCGCAAGCACCACATCCTTGGCGCCGACACCGGCCGGCAGTGGGCCTTCGATGCGCACTTCCATCGTCTTCGACTTGCGCTGCAAGAGGGTCTGGGTGGCCAGCACGTGTTCGACTTCGCTGGTGCCGATGCCGAAGGCGAGGGCGCCAAAGGCACCGTGGGTCGAGGTGTGGGAGTCGCCACAGACGATCGTCTGGCCCGGTTGCGTGATGCCGAGTTCGGGTCCGATGATGTGAACGATGCCGTTCTTCGGATCGTTCATCTCGAAGCAGCGAATGCCGAACTCTTTGCAGTTGGCGGCGAGGGCTTCGATCTGAGCGCGCGACAGCGCGTCGGCGATCGGCGCGGATCGATCGGTCGTCGGAATGTTGTGGTCCATGGTCGCGAAAGTACGCTCGGGACGGCGCACGCTACGGCCGGCCAAGCGCAGAGCTTCGAAGGCCTGCGCGGAGGTGACCTCGTGGATGAAATGCCGGTCGATGTAGAGGACGGAGTCGCGGCCCTCTTCTTCGTGAACCAAATGAGCGTCCCAGATCTTTTCGTAGATGTTTCGTGCCATGTCGCCGTCGATCGCGGAAAGCCGCGTCGCCCAAGGTGCAGCCGAGGCTGCCGTGTATCCTGGTTTAGGTAGAGAATGCGCGCGCCGAATTCAACAAGCGCTCGCCGCCGTGCTTCGCCTTTGACAATCGGCGGCATGCCCCCTAGCGTGAAATCCTGCGCGGGCGCGCCGCGACGCCCGCAGGGGAGGCAAGCGTATGTACACCGACCGTTCGGAGTCGTTTCCGACGACGTTCGAAGCAAGTTACGCGTGGGATTACCGCAGTCACGAAGAGGGCCTGCGTAATCTCTACGAAAAATCGAAAGCAGCTCATTGGAACGCCCGCACGGACGTGGATTGGTCGATCGATGTCGATCCCGAGGCGGAGAACACGCCCGACAGTATCATTCCGTTTTACGGGAGCGAGTACTGGAACCGGCTTACTCCAGACGAAGTCCGCCGCTTCCGGCATTGCGGCCAGGCTTGGACCCTCAGCCAGTTCATGCACGGCGAACAGGGGGCGTTGCTAGTCGCTTCGCAGTTGGTCAACTGCGTTCCCAATATCGACAGCAAGTTCTACGCAGCGCAGCAGGCGGCCGACGAGGCTCGACACGTCGAAGTCTATCAGATGTACCTCGAACAGAAGCTCGAAAAGCAGTATCCCTGCCACGGCGAGCTTCGCACGCTGCTCGACCAGATCATCACCACCAGCGAGTGGGACATCAAGTACCTGGGGATGCAGATCCTGGTCGAAGGCTTGGCTTTGGCCGCTTTCGGCATGCAGAATCAGGTGACTCGCGAGCCGCTGATCAAGGAGATCACCACGCGCATCATGCAGGACGAGGCACGTCACGTGGCCTTCGGCGTCCTTTCGCTGCGCGATTGGTACCGCGAAATGTCGGATTCCGAACTCGCCGTGCGCGAAGAGTTCGCAACGGAGGCGTGCTGGTTGATGCGCGATCGGCTTTTTCCGAAAGTGGTATGGGAGGAGTTCGGGCTGCCGGTCGACGAGATGCTCGAAATCTCCGACAAGTCGGAGATGTTGCGCCAGTTCCGTACGATGCTGTTTTCGAAGATCGTGCCGAACGTCAAGCGGCTCGGACTTCTGAATGACCGCTTGCGCGCACAGTTCGGTAAGCTGGGGATACTAGGCTTCGAGGATTACGAGCCGTCGGCATAAAGCAGCGGCGGGCGGCCGCGGCGAAGTATCCCGCTGGCGGCGAAAAAAAAAACGGCAAGG
>CAZJCO010000088.1:0-9957 GCA_964544375.1 uncultured Myxococcales bacterium | reverse complement strand
GGCAGCAGCGTCGTAATTGTACATGAGCGTCCGCGGAAGCTCGGGGTCGTTCATGTCGAGGTTCGGGAACGGCTGTCCCGCGACCCAGTTCTCTACCGACATCTTGTCCTCGGCGAGCTTGACTTGAGCCGCGTACTGTTCGGTTGCCGCCAGGTAGGCTTTGGGCAGCGGCACCGGCTGCGGATCGACGACGCGCATGCGCATCCCGCGCCGAACGATCCACTTGAGTCCGGGCGAAATGAGGTCCCCGGCTTTCTCGATGTTTGCCGAAGTGATGACGTCACCCGCCACAACGTCGGCACCGACGCTCGAGGGAGCAACCGTCAGAGAAAGGGTAAGCGCGGCGATGAGCCCACACACTGCCAACAATCGTCCTATCATGGGTGTCGTTCCTCCGGCGGGCTCCACGCTGCGCAGACCCGCAAGCCTTTTCCCGCCTTCTTTACACCAGGACAGTGGCAAGACTCAACCGTAGGCGCTCGCGCCGGTCCGTGTCCGTGTCCGCCCGCGGCCGAAAAACGACAACTGGCTTGCATCAAAGCGGATTCTTGGTAGGGATTGAGGTCTGGCCTGATCGCACGCTCGTGGGCCGCGCCGCGGCTCGTCGCAGCACCGTCGCCGCAGGGAGGATTTCATGTATTATTCTGGCAAGACCGGCATCCGCTCGCTGGTGGCCGCCTCGGCGATATCGCTCGTTTTGTCATCCTGGACGGCGCACGCCGGCACGATCGCGGGCAAAGCAGTGTTCCAAGGATCCCCTCCGGAGATGCCGGCTATCGACATGGCGGCCGACCCGAACTGCGTCAAGCTCAACCCCGACGGCAAGAAAGACGAAACCGTTCTCGTCGGAACTTCGGGGGGCTTGGCAAACGTCTTTGTCTACATCAAGGACGGCCTCGGCGATGAGACCTTCGAGAAGCCGACCGACCCGGTAGTGATCGATCAAAAGAAATGCATGTATCGGCCTCGGGTACTCGGTGCTCGCGCGGGCCAGACCATCCAGATCCACAACAGCGACAACACCCTGCACAACGTGCACGCGTTTCCAAAGAAGAGCCGCCAGTTCAACCAAGCGATGCCGATTCCCGGTATGACGCTGAAGAAGCGCTTCATCGCCCCCGAGGTCATGGTACGCATCAAGTGCGACGTTCATGCCTGGATGGCGGCCTATGTCGGCGTTCTCAAACATCCGTTTTTTGCAACTTCCGATACCGACGGAAGCTTTCGTATCGAAAACGTACCGGCGGGTACCTACACCCTGGAAGCCTGGCACGAGGCGCTCGGAACCCAGACCGCCGAAGTCACGGTAAGCGGTGACGGTGAAGCAACCACCGATTTTTCGTTTGCCGCTGCTGAGTAACTCCTTCGGAACGCCGCCAATGGAATAGTTTCCGCGAATGGATCATGCCGCCACACACAGCCGATCGGGCGCGGACGGGGCCGCCGCCTGATGGCCGCAGAGACGAACAATTCGGAACGCTGCCCGCGGGCGATTCACCGCCTGGCCGCGGTTTCGGCAATCGCAGCTTTCTTCCTGGTACTCGCCGGCGGTCTGGTAACCAGCCGTGACGCCGGCCTGGCGGTGCCCGATTGGCCGCTGTCATACGGCACGGTGAACCCGCCGCGCTGGTGGGCAATCGAGAACGTTCGCACGGAACACGGTCACCGGCTGATTGCGCTGACGGTAGCCCTCTTGACCCTGGCGACCGCAATCACGGCTCAGCGACGTCGCTGCCCCGAGCCCGTCCGGCGTCTCGCCTTTTGGGCCGCAGGCCTGGTCTTGTTGCAAGCGATCCTCGGCGGGATCCGTGTCCTTGCGATGTCCCTCGACCTGGCGATGATTCACGGAATCGTCGGCCAGGTCTTTTTCGTCGCTCTTGCTCTGCTCGCGGTCATCAGTTCGCCCCACGCAGCCGGCGGTCGAATCGCGGTAGCCGAGCGCTCGACAGCGCACCGCTTCGCCCTATCGGCGGCCGTCCTGGTCGGCGTGCAACTCGTGGCGGGCATCATCGTACGTCACCAAGGCGCCGACGCCCGTCCATTATTGGGAAACGCCCTGTTTCTCGCCCACGGCGCGCTGGGACTTGCCCTGCTCGTGCTCAGTTTCCGAATCTTCCGCAACGACCGTCTTCTCGAGCGACAGGCGTGGCCGAACCCGCGGCTCGTCGCCAGGCTGATGTTTTCGATGGTCTGCTGTCAGGTTCTTCTCGGGCTGACGACCTATTGGGTTACCGACGACATGACGGGGGAGCTTGCGGCATCGGCCGCCCAGGCCTGGCTGCCGACGTTCCACGTCGGACTCGGAGGGCTGATTTGGGCGGCGGCACTGGTTCTCGCCGTGCAGACCCGTGGCCGAGGCCACCGCGCAAAACCGCCGGCTGCCCTGCTGGTTGAAGGAGTCCGCCCGTGACCGCCGCACGGGCACGCGTCTTGCGCCTGGGAAGCATCGTGCAAGACCGGTCGAGCGTCTATCTGGAACTGATGAAACCGCGCATCACCTTGATGGTGATGTTGATGGTCGCGCTAGGGTACGAACTCGCCGCCGCTGGTGCCGGGAGTTCCCGGCTTGTGCACGTCTTGATCGGCGCCGGTTTGTCCTGCTCGGGAGCGGGCGCACTCAATCAGTTTCTCGAACGTAGCCCGGACCGGGCGATGGCGCGCACGCGATTTCGCCCTCTGCCATCGCGCCGAGTGAGTCCCTCTACCGTCCTCGTCTCCGGCATGCTGCTGGCTTCGGTCGGTGTGTCTTACCTTCTGGTCACAACCAACTCCCTGACCGCCGCGGTCGACGCCTTCATCCTGGCAAGCTACCTGCTCGTCTACACTCCCCTCAAGCGCCGGACCTCGCTCGCCACGCTGGTCGGAGCCGTTCCGGGAGCCTTGCCGCCGGTGATGGGCTGGGCTGCCGCGCGCGGTCAGATCGAAGCACCGGCGATGATCTTGTTCGCGATTCTGTTTCTCTGGCAGGTGCCGCATTTTCTCGCGATCGGTTGGATGTATCGGGAGGACTATGCGCGCGCCGGGTTTCCCATGTTGGCGGTGGTCGACGCCGATGGAGCGACCACCGGACGACAGATGGTCCTCTACTCGCTCGCTTTGATTCCAGTATCGTTGATGATCGTTCCCCTGCAATTGGCCGACGCGCTTTACGCCGTACTCGCGACGCTCGCAGGATCTGGCTATGTCCTCGCCTGCGTTCGCGCGAATCGACGAAGAACCCGCACCGCCGCGCGAGCCGTGCTCTTGGCTTCGGTCCTCTACCTGCCCGCCCTCTCGGCGGCGCTACTGATCGACAGGCTACTCATTTGATGGAACATTCTGCCGCCTTTCAGCTCCCGCTTTCGGATGCCGCCGTTCGGATCGACGCGGTGTGTTTTGATTACGGACCGCGACGCGCACTCGATTCGATCAGCTTTGAAGTTGCTCCCGGCGAACTCTTCGGATTGCTCGGACCCAACGGCGGCGGAAAAACCACGCTCTTTCGCATCCTATCGACTCTCGTTCAGCCTCAGGGCGGGCGTCTGCACGTGTTCGGCCACGACGTACGCGACGAGCAAGCATTGGTTCGTTCGCGTATGGGCGTCGTATTTCAGCATCCGAGCATCGACGGCAAGCTAACCGTGCGCGAGAACCTGCGACACCATGGGCGGCTCTACGGGCTGTCGCGCCGTGAGATCAACGAACGGACCGACGAAGCCCTGTCGCGTCTCGGCCTGGCCGATCGCGCCACGGATTACGTTGAGACCCTCTCCGGGGGTCAACAACGGCGAGTCGAACTTGCCAAAGGGCTGATTACACGCCCCAGCCTGTTCGTACTCGACGAGCCCTCGACCGGCCTCGATCCCGGCGCGCGGCGTGAGCTGTGGCGGTATCTCCGCGGCCTTCGTGAAGAGCGTGGCACCACGATTCTCGTCACCACCCACTTGATGGAAGAAGCCGAAGGGTGCGATCGGCTGGCGATTCTCGACCATGGCAAAATCGTTACTCTCGGCACGCCAAACGAGCTTCGTCATCGCATCGGAGGGGATGTTATCACCGTGCATACGGACGACCCGCAGGCCCTCGCGCAAAAGGTCGCGCAGCAGCTCGGCGGGCAACCGATCATCTTCGACGATAGCTTTCGCATAGAAAAGAGCCAGGGCCATTTGATGGTGCGTCAACTGATCGAAAGCTTTGGCGAGGAAATCACCGGCGTCAACCTTTCGAAGCCCACCCTGGAAGACGTGTTCGTACACGAAACCGGACACCGATTCTGGGACGAGGAGTAGCAGTGGCCGATCGACAACCCAGCACCGCGGCATGGATGGCCGCCTACACTCTGGCCGAACGCGAACTGGTCCGCTTCCTGCGGCAACGCAACCGCGTTTTTGGCGCGCTCGTTCAACCGCTCATTTTCTGGGCGATTTTCGGATTTGGCCTCAACAGTTCCTTTCGACCGGCCACGGGGACGACTACGGTAAGCTACAGCGCCTACTTTTTCCCGGGAACCGTCGTCTTGATTCTCTTGTTTACTGCGATTTTCGCCACGATTTCGATTATCGAAGATCGCAACGAAGGCTTTCTCCAGTCGGTCCTGGCGGCTCCGGTACCGCGCTGGAGCATCGTCCTGGGTAAAGTCGCAGGAACGACCGTGCTGGCGGTCGGGCAGGCCCTGGCCATCTTCGTTCTCGCTCCCCTGGCGGGCATTCATCTTGACATTCTCTCTCTGTGTCTGTCCGTGCCTCTGCTCATCGCCGTCGGCTTCGGCTTGGCCGCACTGGGTTTCGTGATCGCCTGGCGGACCGATTCCACGCAAGGATTCCACGCCATCATGACGGCCCTTCTGATGCCGATGTGGCTTCTGTCCGGCGCCTTTTTTCCGCCCACCGGCCTGCCTACCTGGCTGGCAGCGATTGTCGCCATCAACCCGCTCACCTACGGTGTCGTCGCGCTGCGCCGACTGCTTTACGCCAGCGACCCGACGGTCGTCGCCCATCTGCCGAGCATGCCTCTGTCGTTGACGGTGATCGTCGTCTTCGCGCTGCTCATGATGATCGTTGCCGTACGCATCGCCGGCCGGCAAAACGAGGCCTGATCCGCGTCCTCATGACAGCATCCACCTCGCGACGTGTTTGGCTCGCCACCGTGCTGCTGGGCGTGACGACCTCGATCGCGGTCTGCTTGGTGTTACTCCGCTCGCGGCCCGCGCTGCCGGTCGTATCAAGAGTTCCTGGGTTTTCGCTCGTCGACCAAACCGGCGGCACGTTTGGGTCGGAGCAACTCGCCGGAAGCGTTTGGGTAGCCAGCTTCATTTACACGACTTGCGAAGGCCCGTGTCCGGTCATCGTTTCGCGGCTGGCTACGTTGGCGCGTACATTCGCCGACGAGCCCGACTTTCGCCTCGTATCGTTCACAGTAGATCCGCAAATCGACACTCCGCAGGTGCTCGCTCGCTATGGTGCCGGCCATTCGATCGATCCGCAGCGATGGAAGTTGTTGACCGGGAAATCCGCGACGATCTTCGGCCTGATCCGTCACGGGTTTTTTCTGCCGGTGGCGCAAGCCAGCGGCGGCAACCGCCGCGATGCGGAGCGGGTAACCCATAGCGTGCGCGCCGTACTGGTCGACCGGAACATGCAAATTCGCACGACATACAATGCGACCGACGCCGACCAAATCGAGCACCTGGCCGAAGATGTTCGAAGACTCTTGCGTCAGAAGAAGGGCTCGTGAGCAGCGCGGCGCTTCCCTCGCTAAACGCCTGCCTGAACGCGACGAGCGCGATCTTGCTCGTAATCGGCTACCTGCTCATCCGAAAAAAACGCCGCGATGCCCACCGCGCGACCATGCTGTCGGCGGTCGCGGTCTCGATCGCGTTCTTGTGCAGCTATCTGATCTACCATTGGCAGGCCGGTGCGACTCGCTACACCGCGCAGGGGCCTATTCGAACGCTCTACTTTACGATCCTCATCAGTCACACGCTGCTGGCCGCCAGCGTGCCGCCACTGCTGCTTGCCACGCTGCTACCCGCGTGGCGCGGAGATTTTGCCCTGCACCGGCGCCGCGCGCGCTGGACCCTGCCGATCTGGCTCTACGTTTCGGCAACCGGGGTCGTCGTCTACCTGATGCTCTACGGACGGCCGTCCTGAAAGCGCTGCCTTTCCCGGCGAACCCAAGCAATCGTGTCGGCCGCCGTATCGCGTAAGGAGCGCGGCTTCCAGTCGAGATCCTGCTGCGCTTTGCTAGTCGAGCAGTGCATCTCCGCACCGATGAACTCATCGAGGATCTCGCCGGTGAGGCGACGCTCGAGACCGAGCGTCCGGTGCCCCAAGTAATCGAAAGCGGCCACCAGGCGCATCGCGAAATTTGGCATTGTCCGTCGCACGCGGGGAATCGTAGGATCGATCTGGTGCAGCATGTTGGCAAAGTCTCCGAACGACAAGCAGGCGGTCGAAAGCAAGTAACGCCCCTCGACCTCCCGGCGTTCGAGCGCCACGCGATGGGCGGCCGCAACGTCGCGCACGTCGACCCAAGCAGGCGACGATGGCAGCGAGAAGCGAACGTAGCCTCGGATCATGGCCTCCACCAGCCAGCTCATCGGCGTGTGCCGGAAGTACCCCGGCCCGACGAGGGAACTCGGGTTGAGCACGACCAGATCGAGCCCGCGCTCGCGGGCGAACTGCCAGGCGCGCCGTTCGGCTTCGGTCTTGGCCGCGGCATAGGGAGTCCCTGGACGGTCGTTCCACTGGCTTTCGTCGAGCGGCCGGTCGGCCGGTGCAGTCGACCCGATCGCCGCCACGCTCGAGGTAAGCACGACGCGGCGCACTCCGGCCGAGACGGCCGCTGCCAACACGTTGAGGACTCCCTCGACGTTCGGCTCGATGATTTCTTTCTGCGGATCGCGCGCCCACATCCGCGTCAGCGCGGCCACATGGAAGACGCCGGTTACGCCATCGATCGCATGCGCCAGCGAGACGGGATCGAACAGTTCGCAACGAACCAGCCGCGCGTTCAGCGCTCGCAGCGGATGGGTACGCCGGGCGTCGTCGGGATCGCGCACACCGGCCCGCACACGGTAGCCGTGAGCGAGCAGTTCCCCTACCAGGTTGAACCCCAGGTGACCGGTGGCACCGGACACCAACACCTCACCGGAATTTGGCACGACGACGGCAGCCTCGCGATAGAACTCGGTCGTTCAGCCGGCGCGTTCGCCGGCACTCCCACTTGTGGAAGCAAACGGGTAGCGCTCGAGCGCCGCTAGGGTTCTCTGGAACACCGAACGTACGATCGCTCTCCACAGGAAACCAAGGCCGGGAATTCGCGACGCGAAGCGACAGCGCCAGCGAACGAGCGTGGAACCGCCCTGGTCCTCGAAAAACACCTCTCCAAGATGGTTCTTGATCGGAATTCCTCCGCGAACGACACGGTAGGACATGCTCGATGGCGGGTCGAAAGAAACGATTTCCTCTTCCACCGAAACACCGGCCGAGCGGATCACGCGAACGCATCCCGTACCGTTGGGGCTCGGCGAGCCTTCTCGTCCCAGTCGAACGCGACCGATACCGGCCCAATCGCTCCAGGACACCCAATCCGTGTAGACTTCCCACACGCGCTCACGCGGCGCCGGAATACTACGCGTGACCGCGACCGTTTCCATGGCCGTATGCTATCCCGAGACCGCATGAGAAGTCACATCGCAGCGGCTAGCCCCCGCTCTTTTCCTCGTGTAAGAAACCCGGATGCCCGATCACACAGCGGTCGTTCTCATCGGTCACGGCGGCGTACCCAAAGACGCCCCGTCCGACCTGGTCTCCGAACTCAAGCGTCTCGAAGCAGCACGCGAAAGGAAAGGCGAACTGCGCATGGGCGAGCACGAGGCGCAGCTCGACGCGCAGATTCGCAACTGGCCGCGCACGCCCGAAACCGACCCCTACCAGGCCGGCCTCGAGCGCGTCGCCGAGGCCCTGCGCCCTCGCATCGCACCGCGTCGTCTGCTGGTCGCATACAACGAGTTCTGCGGACCGAGCGTGCAGCGGGCGGTCGCCGACCTGGCAGCCGAAGGCTTTCGCCGTATCCTCCTGGTAACGACGATGTTCACACCCGGCGGATCCCATTCGGACAGAGAAATCCCGGAGTTGGTGACGATGCTCGGCCAGGATCACCCAGGCGTCGAGATCGACTACGCCTGGCCGTTCGATATGGATCTCGTCGCAGACTTCCTGACCCGGCACATCGAGGCGCGGAAGGCTTGAGAAGTATTTGCGCGCGGCGCAAGTCCGTCTCCGGTCGCAGGGAAGCTGCCGGCCAGACGCCCTCGAGACGACAGCGAGCAGGAGCCCGAGCAGGAGCCATTGATGTACATCGACCTAACATCTGAACAGAAAGCCTTACAAGAAGAACTTCGCGGCTACTTTGCCGAGTTGATGACACCGGAACTCGAGGCAGAGGTTTCCGTCGGTGAAGGCGGCGGCCCACTTTTTCGCGAGGCGCTGCTCAAGCTCGGCGAGGACGGTTGGCTCGGCATCGGCTGGCCGCCCGAGTACGGTGGCCAGGGACGGACACCGATCGAACAGTACATCTTCGCCGACGAGTCACAGCGCGCCGGATTTCCCCTACCGTTTCTGACGATCGACGCGGTCGCACCGACGATTCAAGAGTACGGCACGGACGAACAAAAGGGCGAATACCTGCCGCGCATCCTTCGCGGCGAGTGTATCTTCGCCATCGGCTACTCCGAAGCCGACGCGGGCACCGATCTGGCCTCACTCAAGACCCGGGCCTACCGCGATGGCGACGATTGGATCATCGAAGGCCAAAAGCTGTGGACCAGCCTGGCCGATTTCGCCGACTATATCTGGCTAGCGGCACGCACCGATCCCGAGGCGCAGAAGCACGCCGGCCTCTCGATTTTCATCGTCGACACGAAGGCGGCCGGCTTCAGTTGTACGCCGATCAACACCATCGGTTCCGTGCGCACCAACGCGACCTACTACGACCGCGTGCGCGTTCCTGCCTCCGCGTTGGTCGGCGCCGAAGGCATGGGCTGGACGCTGATCGTCAACCAACTGAACCACGAGCGCGTATCTCTGGTCGCGGCCGGTACGATTGAACGGCTGTTTCACGAAACGGCTGAGTGGGCACGCCAAACACGAGGTGAGAACGGCCGGCGCGTCATCGACACAGCTTGGGTACAGCTCAACCTGGCCCGAATCGAAGCTAAAATCGAGGTTCTCCGCCTGCTCAACTGGCGCCAGGCCTGGAACATGACGAACGGCAGCTTCAACTACGCCGAGGCTTCGACCGTCAAAGTCTATGGCACCGAACTTTACATTGAAGCCTACCAACTGCTGCTGGAAGTCGTCGGCCAGGCTGGCTACCTCAAACGGGGTACGCCCGGACACGTGATCCGCGGGCGCCTCGAACGGATGTATCGCTCCATGCTGATCCTCACCTTCGGTGGGGGCACGAACGAAGTCCAGCGCGACATCATCGCGATGGCCGGCCTCGGCATGCCGCGCTCGCTGCGCTGAGGAAAACGAGATGGATTTTTCATTCAGCCAAGAACAACAGAGTCTCGAAACGCTGGCCGACCGAATCTTTGGCGATCTGGTCTCGCCGAAAGCGATTCCGCCGTTCGAAGAGCCTCAGGACTGGCACGACGAGCGGCTCTGGAGCGCACTGGCAAAGGCACAATTGCTCGGCGTCTGCCTGTCAGAAGACGTCGGCGGCATGGGGCTGGGCCTCACCGAAGCCTGTATTCTGCTGCAGGCGGCCGGTCGCGCGATCGCGCCGATCCCGCTCTGGCCGACCCTGTTGCTCGGCGCCGCACCGATCGACCGCTTTGGATCGTCCAAGCTGCGCGAGCAGCTGCTTCCTCGCGTCGTCCGCGGTGAATCCATCCTCACGGCCGCGCTGAGCGACGAGCCGCGCGACGATTCCGCGCGCGTAAGCGCCACTGCGCGTAGCGCTGCATGGCGT
>CAZJCO010000087.1:0-9965 GCA_964544375.1 uncultured Myxococcales bacterium | reverse complement strand
CCCCCTGGCCGGCCCCCCCCCGCGGTTGCCGCGGCACCTGCACGCTTTGCTCGAGAAGTATCCGCGGCCTCGCTGGTACCAGTTCGAGCCGGTTTCGCGCGACGGTGCGCGCGAGGGGGCCCGGCTGGCGTTCGGCGAGCCGGTCGAGGCGCGCTACGAACTTTCCGAGGCCGACGTCATCGTTTCTTTGGATGCTGATTTCCTCGTTAGCGGAAGGGGCGGCGTGCGTTACGCGCGCGAATTTGCCGCCAGGCGCCGTCCGGATCACGGCGGTGAAATGAACCGTCTGTACGTTGCCGAGCCGACGCTTTCGATTACCGGCGGAGCCGCCGACCACCGGCTTGCGCTGCGGGCTTCGGACGTCGAACGTCTGGCCCGGCGTTTGGCCGCAAAGCTCGGCACCGGCGTTCGCGATCCCGGCGGCCTGGCGAGCGCGGACGCATGGCTCGAGGCCGCGGCCGAGGATCTGCGTGCGCATCGGCGCCGCAGTGTCGTGCTCGCGGGCGACTATCAGCCGGCCGCGGTCCACGCGCTGGCCCACGCGATGAACGTCGCGCTAGCCAACAGCGGCCATACCGTCCGCTACACCCGACCGATCGAGGCCCGGCCGGTCACCCAGACCCGTGATCTTCGAGACCTGGTCGACGAGATGAAGGGCGGCCGCGTGGAAATGCTCGTCATTCTCGGTGGAAATCCGGCTTACAACACTCCCGCCGGTCTCGGTTTTGCCGATGCCCTCGGCAAGGTAGAAACGGCCGTGCGCCTGGGCTTGTACCAAGACGAGACCTCGCAGCGTTGCCATTGGCATGTTTCTCAGTCGCACGAGCTGGAATCCTGGGGCGACGCGCGCGCTTTCGACGGCACCGTGAGCATTCAGCAACCGCTTATCGAGCCGCTCTACGACGGCAAGACGGCGGCTGAGTTAGTCGCGCTCCTGCTCGGGGATCCGATGTCCTCGGCGCACGACATCGTCCGCGAGTACTGGAAAGCGCAGCGCGGCGCCGACGGCTTCGAGACGTTTTGGCAAAAGGCTCTGCACGATGGAGTCGTGCCCGAGACGGCGGCCGAGACCGTCTCGGTGTCTCTGCGTGGCGAACTGACGGCCGCGCTGGCCGATCTCGCCAGCGGTGCCGGCGACGCGCTCGAGGTCGTCTTTCGTGCGGATCCGCATGTGCACGACGGTCGCTTTGCCAACAACGGTTGGCTTCAAGAGCTTCCGAAACCGGCCACCCGGCTTACTTGGGACAACGCGGCACTGATTTCGCCGGCTCTCGCGAGCCGACTCGACCTGGCCAACGGCGACCTCGTCGAACTGTCCTACCGGGGAGCGAAGCTCGAGGCTCCGGTGTGGGTCAGTCCGGGACAGGCCAAGGACACGGTGACCCTGCATCTCGGCTACGGCCGCCGTCGCGCCGGACGCTTGGCGACCGGGATCGGATTCGACGCCTACCGTCTGCAGACGCTCGACGCGCCGACGCACGGCTCCGGCCTCGAGTTGCGCAAGACCGGCCGACACTATCCGCTGGCGACGACGCAGCAGCATCACAGTATGGAAGGGCGGCATCTCGTGCGGCAGGCGACGCTCGATGAGTTCCGCAAGCATCCCGATTTTGCGGCCGAACTCGAAGAGCCGATCGACGAGAAGATGACGCTCTATGCTCCGGATCACCAGTACCCTGGCTACGCCTGGGGCATGACGATCGACCTCAACGTATGCGTTGGTTGCAACGCCTGTACGATCGCCTGTCAGTCGGAAAACAACATTCCGGTGGTCGGAAAGGATCAGGTATCGCGTGGACGCGAGATGCACTGGATCCGCGTTGACCGTTACTTTGCCGGCGATCTCGATGCGCCGCGCGTCCTGCACCAGCCGGTACCCTGCATGCAGTGCGAGAAAGCGCCGTGCGAGCTGGTGTGTCCGGTGAATGCGACCGTGCACAGCGACGAAGGCCTGAACGACATGGTCTACAACCGTTGTGTCGGTACGCGCTACTGCTCGAACAACTGCCCGTACAAAGTCCGACGCTTCAACTTCTACCTCTATCAAGACTGGGAAACGGAATCGCTCAAGATGTTGCGTAACCCCGACGTGTCGGTGCGCAGTCGCGGGGTAATGGAGAAATGCACCTACTGCGTGCAGCGGATCAGCCGCGCGCGGATCCAGGCCAAACGTGAGGGGCGTACGGTGGCCGATGGCGACATCGTAACCGCCTGCGAAGCGGCGTGCCCCGCCGGCGCAATCGTCTTCGGCGACGTCAACGACCCGCAGGCGCGTGTCGCCAAGAACAAACGCGACGACCGCAACTACGCGCTGCTCGGCAGTATCGCCACGCGCCCGCGCACGACCTATCTCGCGGCCGTGCGAAACCCGAATCCGAAACTCGAAGAGGAAGAAGGGGAGGCCTGATGGCACGCAAGGGCAAGAAAGCGAAAGCGGCGGCCAGCACTGCCCCGCCACCGATCATTGCGCCCGGCCACACGTTCCAGACGGTGACCGACAAGATCAGCGCGGTCGTCCTCGGCGGCAAGACTCCTCTCGGCTGGTGGTTCGGTTTTGCCATCGCTTTCAGCGCTCTGATGATGATGCTGGTCTCGGCGACCTACTTGTTCGTGTGGGGCGTCGGTGTCTGGGGCGTCAATATTCCCGTCGGTTGGGGCTTCGCCATCATCAACTTCGTTTGGTGGATCGGAATCGGTCACGCCGGCACCCTGATCTCGGCCATCCTGCTGTTGCTCAACCAGAGCTGGCGAAACTCCATCAACCGTTTCGCCGAGGCGATGACGCTGTTTGCCGTTGCCTGCGCCGGTTTGTTTCCGATTCTCCACACTGGCCGCCCGTGGTTGGCCTACTGGCTGTTTCCCTATCCCAACACGATGTCGATTTGGCCGAACTTCCGCAGTCCGTTGGTGTGGGACGTCTTCGCGGTGTCGACCTACGCCACGGTTTCCGCCCTGTTCTGGTATGTTGGGCTGATTCCCGATCTGGCGACCTTGCGTGACCGCGCCAAGAACCGCCTGGCGAAGGTCTGCTACGGTGCTCTGTCGATGGGTTGGCGCGGAAGCGCCCAGCACTGGCACCGTTACGAGACGGCCTACCTGCTGCTCGCGGCGCTCTCCACTCCTTTGGTGGTTTCGGTGCATACGGTCGTAAGTTTCGACTTCGCCGTCGGCATCGTTCCCGGTTGGCACGCGACGGTATTCCCGCCGTACTTCGTCGCCGGCGCCATCTACGCCGGGTTCGCGATGGTGCTTACGCTGGCGATCCCGCTGCGCAAGTTCTACGGCCTCGAGGACTTCGTGACAATGCGCCACCTCGACCTGATGGCGCGCGTCATGCTGGCGACCGGCCTGTTCGTTGGTTACGGCTACCTGACCGAAGTGTTCATGGGCTTCTACAGCGCAAACATCTACGAGAGCTACGTCATGCACAACCGATTCGCCGGTCCGTACGCGCCGATCTACTGGACGCTGATTCTCTGCAACGGGGTCACCATCCAGGCACTGTGGTTTGAGCGTGTCCGGCGCAGCATCCCGGCGCTGTTCGTCATTTCGCTGATCGTCGGCGTCGGCATGTGGCTCGAACGCTTCGTCATCGTCGTTACCAGCCTGCATAGGGATTTCCTGCCCTCGTCCTGGGACATGTACGCCGGCACCGTGTGGGATTGGACGCTGTTCATAGGCACGCTCGGCCTGTTCTCGACGCTACTGTTCTTGTTCGTACGCTTCCTGCCCATGATCTCGATTTTCGAAATGCGCACGCTGTTACCGGAAGCCGAAGGAAAGGAGGGAGAAGCGTGAGCGGCAGGGCTGGCTTGTACGGCCTGATGGCCGAGTTCTCGACGCCGCAACAGTTGATTGCGGCAGCCAAGAAAGCGCGCGAGGCCGGCTACCGGAAGGTGGACGCCTACACTCCGTGTCCCGTCGAAGGGCTGGCCGAAGCGCTCGGTTTTACGAGCAACCGTCTTCCGCTGATCGTTTTGATCGGTGGGATCCTCGGCGCCTGCGCCGGCTACGGGCTGGCCTACTGGACCTCGGCGGTGGACTATCCGATCAACGTCGCCGGACGGCCGTTCCACAGTTGGCCCGCCTTTATCCCGGTAACCTTTGAAACGACCGTGCTGTTCGCTGCGCTCAGCGCGGTCTTCGGCATGCTCGCGCTCAACGGACTGCCGATGCCCTACCATCCGGTGTTCAACGTGCCGCGTTTTGCCCAGGCCTCGCGAGACGGATTTTTTCTCTGCATCGAGGCGGTCGATCCAAGTTTCGATCGCGACAAGACTTGGAAGTTCCTGAGCGGGCTCGAGCCGGACATGGTTTCGGAAGTCGACGAGGAACCGTCATGAGACCGTCCGCTTGGATTGCTCGGTCCGGCGGCCGTCGCGCCGCTACATTGGCGATGTTGCTGGCGACCGCCGCTTCGTTGGCCGCGTGCCGTCAGGACATGCATGATCAGCCGCGCTACGAGCCGATGGAGCAAAG
Source organism: uncultured Myxococcales bacterium (assembly GCA_964544375.1). Classification (GTDB taxonomy): domain Bacteria; phylum Desulfobacterota; class Binatia; order UBA1149; family SPBQ01; genus CAZQYE01. The sequence goes on along the minus strand of CAZJCO010000087.1, from coordinate 5,486 downwards.
CCACTTCTTCACCGACGCGCGTGCCGCGCGACCGCTTCCGGCCGGCACGGTGGCGCGCGGGCAGCTTCGCACGGACACCCACTTCTTCCAGGGAAAGATCAACGGTCACTTTGCCGAGAGCCTTCCGATGCCGGTCGACCGCGCGCTGCTCGAGCGGGGTCAGGAGCGTTACGACATTTACTGCAGCCCCTGCCACGACCGCACGGGCAGTGGGCGCGGAATGATCGTGCGCCGTGGCTATCTGCAGCCACCGTCGTTTCACATCGAGCGCCTGCGCAAGCAGGTCCCCGGGTACTTTTTCAACGCCATCACGAACGGCTTCGGCAAGATGCCGAGCTACGCCTTGCAGGTTCCCGTGGCCGACCGTTGGGCGATCGTAGCCTACATCCGCGCGCTGCAACTCAGCCAGCACGGGGTATTGTCGGATGTACCGCCGGCCGAAAGAGTCGCGCTGGAGGCGAAACAGTGAGTAAGGTCGAAGCATCGCGCGCGGATTACCTGCTGCCGTCGGGCAGCCCGCTGCGGCGCGTTCAACGAATCGCCTTGGTGGCCGGCGCGGTCGCGACGCTTGCCGCGGTCGCCGGTGCGATGAGCGCCCGAGACGAGTTCTATCGCGCGTATCTGGTCGCGTTCTTGTTCTGGCTCGGACCGGCGCTCGGCTCCTTGGCCCTGCTCATGCTCCAGCACGTTACCGGCGGGCGCTGGGGCATTGCGCTGCGGAGGGTTCTCGAGGCAGCCGCACGTACCCTGCCGTTGATGGCGCTGGCGTTTGTGCCGGTCGCGCTCGGCATCCATTCACTCTACGAATGGGCCCACGAGAGCGCACTGCACGACCCGATCCTTCAGGCCAAGGAGCCCTATCTGAACGAGCCGTTCTTTCTCGTGCGTGCGGTCGTCTACTTCGTCGTCTGGATCTTGTTGGCGTTCTTGCTCAGCCGCTGGTCGTTGGCTCAAGACCGCGGCGCGGACCAGCGCCTGGCGCGCCGAACTCTAGGCGTGAGCGCTGGTGGCCTGATCCTTTACGGTCTGACGATGACGTTTGCCGCGTTCGACTGGGGGATGTCACTCGAGCCCCACTGGTACTCGCACATCTACGGTATTCTCATCATCGGCGGCCAAGTACTCTCGGCGATGGCGTTTGCGATCATCGCTTCGGCGGCGATCGCCCGGCAGGCCGAGATCGCCCGCTGGTTGACGGCCGACCGTTTTCACGAACTCGGGAAGCTGATGCTGGCCTTCATCATGTTGTGGGCGTACTTCGCCTTTTCGCAGTACCTGATCATTTGGGCCGGCGATCTGCCCGAAGAGATCCCATGGTATCTGCACCGCTTGGCCGGAGGTTGGAACACGGTTGGTGCCGGTCTGATGTTGTTGCACTTCGCCGTACCGTTCGTCGTGCTGCTCTCGCGCCAGGTCAAACGCAAACCGGGAGCCCTGGCCTGCGTTGCCGCCGGCCTGCTACTACTGCGTTTGGTGGAAGTATACTGGTTGGTTATCCCGACGTTTCATCCGACAGGCGTGTTCGTTCATTGGCTGACGCCGGCCAGCGTGATTGCGCTCGGCGGTTTTTGGCTGGCCCTATTCGTGCGCAATCTCGACGGTAATCCCCTGTTGCCGCTTAGCGAGCTGCCTCTTCTCGAAGAAGGGGAGGAGTGACGATGGGCGCGAAAGTGAAATACGAGACCGCCGATTTCCCCATTCGAACGGTTCTGTTTGGTAGTATCGGTTTGGCGGCGATCATGGTTTTCTTTGCCGCACTGATGTGGTGGCTGATGTTTCATTTTGCCGCTCGCGAGCAGCGTGCCAGCGCACAGCCGCATCCGCTCGCGCAGGTAGCCGGTCCTTTGCTGCCGCCGGAGCCCCGCCTGCAGGCCAAGCCGCGCCAAGATCTTCTCGCCCTGCGGGCCTGGGAGGAGGAGACCCTGACGACTTACGATTGGGTCGACCGCGGCGAAGGCGTCGTACGTGTGCCGATCAATCGCGCGATGAACCTGCTGGCGCAGCGAGGCCTGCCGAGCACGGGCGCCGGCAACGGAGGCGCGACGAGGTGAACCGCTCGACGGCTACGGCGCCGTTGGGGCGTGTCGCGCGATCCGCATGGATCGTCCTGGCAATCGTCAGTTTTGCGCTTCCGGCGCAGGCTGCGCGGGGCACGCGGGCGAAGAACCTGCTCGAGGGCATCAACATCGAGCAGCGCGTGGGCGCGATGTTGCCTGTCGAAGCCCGCTTTGTCGACGAAGAGGGGCATGGCGCGCCGCTCGGCAGCTACTTTGGCAAGCAGCGGCCGGTCGTGCTTGCGCTGGTATATTACGAGTGCCCGATGCTGTGCACCCTGGTCCTCAATGGCCTCGTCAAGGCGTTTCGGGCACTGCGGTCGATCGACTTCGAGGCCGGTAAGCAGTTCGACCTGGTCGTCATCAGCATCGATCCGAGAGAAACACCGGAGTTGGCGGCGGCCAAGAAGCAGCGTTACCTGGATGCCTACGACGATCCTTCGGTCGCGCCGTTCTGGCACTTTTTGACCGGCGATCAAGCGGCGATCGACGCCGTCACCGAGGCGGTCGGCTTCAAGTACCGCTTCGACGCCGACAAGAAGCAGTTCGCGCATGCCGCCGGGATCATGATCGCTTCTCCGAAGGGGCAGCTTTCGCGATACTTGTTGGGAATCGAGTACGCTCCGAGGGACATGCGCCTGGCACTGACCGAGGCGTCGCAAAACAAAGTCGGATCGATCGCCGAGCAGATCCTGTTGCTCTGTTACCACTACGATCCCGAGACCGGCCGATACACGGCTGCGACGATGTTGGCACTCAGGATTGCGGGGGGCCTGACGGTGGTGGGGATTCTGTCGTTGATCGTGATTCTGGGTCGCCGCGAGAGGCGTTCGCGAGCAAAGAGTTGATCGGGTCATGTTGAGCAAATTAGGACTCTTACCGGAACAAGCTTCCACCTTTGCGGGTCGTTACGACACACTGTTCTTTTTCCTTTGCGGTGTCAGCCTATTCTTTGCGGTACTGATCGCAGCCGTCATCCTCGTGTTCGCGATTCGTTACCGCCGGCGCACGGCGGACCAGAAGGGTGCCGACATCCACGGCTCGATGCTTCTCGAGATTGTGTGGTCGGGTATCCCGTTTGCGATCGCGATGTTCGTGTTCGTATGGTCGGCTAGCCTTTTTCTCAGCATGGCCAGGCCTCCGGACGACGCCCTCGAGATCTTCGTCGTCGGCAAGCAGTGGATGTGGAAGCTGCAGCATCTCGAGGGGCGCCGGGAGATCAACGAACTGCACGTCCCGGTCGGTCAGCCGATCAAGCTCACGATGACCTCCGAGGACGTAATTCACAGTTTCTACGTGCCCGCCTTTCGCGTGAAGGCCGACGTGGTTCCGGGCCGCTATACCACGGCCTGGTTCGAAGCGACGAAAGTCGGAAGCTACCATCTGTTTTGTGCCGAATACTGCGGCACCGAGCATTCGCGTATGATCGGCCGGGTCGTGGTGCAGGAGCCGCACGAGTACGAGCAGTGGCTCAAAGGCGGTTCGGCCACCGCCGCCGGCGTGCCCGGTGCGCCCGAAGCGCTTTCGATGGCGGCGATGGGCGGTGCGCTGTTCAATACCAGCGGTTGTCCGACCTGCCACATCGTCGACACCAGCGGCGATCCCTCGGTGATGGTCGGGCCGCCGCTCTATGCGGTGTTCAAGCGCGAGGTCGAGTTGGAAGGCGGCAAGAGGATCGTCGCCGACGGCGACTACCTGCGCCGCTCCATTCTCGAGCCGATGGCGCAGATCGTGCGTGGCTACGAGGCGCTGATGCCGACCTACGAAGGCCGGCTCAGTCAGATCGAGGTGTTGCAACTGGTCGCCTACCTCAAATCGCTTTCCGAAGAGTCTCCTGAGGCGGCTCCCGAGGAGGCCCCGGCGTCGGGCGACGAGCCCGAGGAAACCGAGCAGACCGCAGCGGAAACGGAGTCGTGACGATGGAACAGGAATTCGCAAGCACGAACTACCTCAACGCGACCCGCGGCATACGCTCGTGGCTACTGACGGTCGACCACAAACGGATCGGCATCCTCTACCTCATTTCGATTACGATCTTCTTTTTTATCGGTAGCCTGTTTGCGGCCATGATCCGTCTGGAGCTGCTCACGCCCGCGGGCGACTTGTTCAGCTCGGACACCTACAACCGCCTGTTTACGATGCACGGCGTTTCGATGATCTTCTTCTTCTTGATCCCGTCGGTCCCCGCGGTTCTCGGCAACTTCCTCGTACCGATCATGATCGGTGCCAAAGACCTGGCGTTTCCAAAGCTCAATCTGCTCAGTTGGTACATCTTTGTCGTCGCCGGGATCATCACGCTGGTGGCGATGTTCACCGGCGGTATCGACACCGGCTGGACCTTCTACACGCCGTTCAGCACGATGGCCTCGACGACCAAGGTGATTCCGACCGCCGTTGGAGTGTTCATCAGCGGCTTCTCGTCGATTCTGACCGGCTTGAACTTCATCGTGACGATCCACCGGATGCGCGCGCCGGGGCTAACCTGGATGCGGCTGCCTCTGTTCATCTGGGCGCACTACGCGACGAGTATCATCATGCTGCTCGGCACTCCGGTGGTTGCGATGACGATCCTGCTGGTCGCTTTCGATCGGGCGCTGCACTTCGGCATCTTCGACCCGGAACTGGGTGGAGATCCGGTGCTGTTCCAGCACTTGTTCTGGTTCTACTCCCATCCGGCCGTCTACATCATGATCCTGCCGGGCATGGGCGTCATGAGCGAAATCGTGTCCTGCTTTTCGCGCAAACGGATCTTTGGTTACAGCTTCATCGCGATGTCGAGCTTGGCGATCGCCTTTCTCGGCTTTCTCGTTTGGGGCCACCACATGTTTGTTACCGGACAGTCGGTTTACGCGTCATTGATCTTCTCGGTGTTGAGTTTCGCCGTCGCGATTCCCTCGGCCGTGAAGGTGTTCAACTGGACGGCCACGCTGTACAGGGGCGTGGTGACCTTCGAGGCGCCGATGATCTACGCACTCGGATTCATCGGCCTGTTCACGATCGGCGGCTTGACCGGACTGTTCTTGGCCGCTTTGGGTCTCGATGTGCACCTGCACGACACCTACTTTGTGGTCGCTCATTTCCACTACATCATGGTCGGCGGCGCGGTGATGGGCTATCTTGGTGCGCTCCATTTCTGGTGGCCGAAGATGACCGGCCGTATGTACTCCGAGCTGTGGGCGAGGGTGTCGGCGGTGCTGATCTTCCTCGGGTTCAATCTGACGTTCTTTCCCCAGTTCGTGCTGGGTTATCTCGGCATGCCTCGGCGCTACCATTTCTATCCCGAGGAGTTCCAGGTACTCCACGTGATGTCGACCGCGGGAGCGACGATCTTGGGCCTCGGCTACGTGTTGCCGGCGGTCTATTTCATCTGGTCGCTACGGCGCGGTGAGGCCGCCGGTCTCACTTCCTGGGGCGACACCCGACTCTTGTCGA
>CAZJCO010000086.1:0-9993 GCA_964544375.1 uncultured Myxococcales bacterium | reverse complement strand
TCGGACGCGAAGTTCGATTTCGACGCCGCGTGGCGGCGTTGTGGAATCTCCGGCGTTCCAGTGCTCGGTCCACTGCCGGCCGTCGTTGAAACGCAGTTCGACGGCGTCGATTGCTCTTGCGATTACCGAGCGGGTGGCCAGTTCGAGATCGACTTCAGCGCTCGGCGGGCGCATCTCGTAGCGGACCAGCAAGCGCCCGGCTTGGCTCGAGGATTCCTCGGGATCCGCTTCCAGGCGGTAGAGTACGCGTACCTGGTCGCCGCGGTCGCGCGTCCCGGCGACGATAGCGCGAGGAACGTCGGTAGGCGTGGTTCCGCGAGCGCTCAAGGTGGTGAAATCGAGTAGCCAGCGCTCTTCCGAAAAAGCCCCGCGACCGCTCTCCTGCGAAGTAGAAAACACCGGTTTTCCAGCGGGATACGTCCCGATACCAAAGGAGCCGTTTAAATCCCGCCGAAGCCAGGTAAAGACGGCGCGGGCACGGGCCGCGGTTTCTTCGTGTTCGACTGCGAACTGCCTGCTACGAGCCGTGCGCGAGAGGGTGCCGTAGAGAAGAGTCGAGATGATCGAAAACACGGCTACTGCGACGAGCAATTCCAGCAGGCTGAAGCCCGCTGGTCCAGCGGCAAGAAATTGTGAGCCGTCTTTCTTCACGGTGCACCGATGCGCAAGAGGAACTCGAGCTGCGCGAGAGGCTGCTGCTGCTCGCGGCCGACGCTGATACGCACCCGCCGCAGTTTCACCAGACCGGTCGGTTCGACCTCGCGACGCCAGACGACCCTCGCTGCCTGCGGGCCGCCGTAAGGTGTGCTCGTGCTTGGCGGCTGGTCGCGACTGGTCGCAAAGCTTCCCTGCGTGACGCCGACTTCGGGTGCCGACCGAGCGCGGGTGTCGGCGACTACGCGAGCGGCCAGTAATCCGGCGAGGGTGAGGTCTTGAGAGCGCGCGGCAAGACGTAGGTCGCGCGCGTGCAGGCCTAGCAAACTGACGAGTGCGACTCCTAGCAGGGAAACTGCGACAAGGACCTCGAGCAGAGTGAATCCGCCTTCCCCAGAGTCGTGCGCGCGACGGGTCACGACGCGGAATCCTCGCGGCGCAGGCGTACCGAGCCGGTTGTGCCGTCGAACGAGAGCGTCGTCCGTTGGCCGGCTTCCGAGGCCAGAACGATCGTAACGCCGCCACTGGCGTCTTCGGGAAGAAAATAGAGGTCTGCCGTGCCGGTGGTGTAGGAGTTGTTGTCGGTTTCTACTTCCAGCACGCGCACGTTGGGGGGAAGCACCGTAGGACGGGCGTACATGTCCCAAGTTTCGACGAATTCGGCCGCGGTCGGCTCTTGCACAGAAGACGATCGTTGCTGTTCGACCCGGTAGCGACCTTCGTCGAGGTCGAGGCGCAGGCGATAGACGCGGCCACGCAGCGCCGCTTCGTCGTGCAAGTACCCGAGCACGGCGGCCAGACGCCGCGAGCTCGAAGTCAGCCGGTCGCTTTCGAGAAAGTCGAGGCGCGGCAGCACCAGGGAAACGAAGGTTGCCAAGATGACCAGGACGAGAGCGAGTTCGATGAGTGTGAAGCCGGAAGCTTCCCGGTACCGAACTATGGCCGACGCCGTGCGGCGGTTCATCGGATCGTCAGAAGTCTCGTGAATTGATATCGGCGTCGAACCCTTCGCCGCCTTCCTGGCCGTCGGCGCCGAGACTGCGCAGGACGTAGCTACGGCCGTCGCTGGCGTAGAGATAGTCGTTGTTCCAAGGGTCGGTCAGTACGCGTTCGAGATAGCCGCCTTCCCGGTAACGCGTCGGCAGTTCCCCGGTGGTAGGCTGCTCGACGAGGGCCGTCAATCCCTGTTCGGTTCCCGGGAAGCGCCCGTTGTCGAGCTTGTACATGGCCAGGGCCTCTTCGATCGCCTTGATGTCCGCCCGGGCTTTGGTAACGCGGGCTTCGTCGGTGCGCCCGATGATGCGAGGCGCTGCTATTGAGATGAGCAGGCCGAGAATCATGACGACGACGAGAATCTCGATCAGAGTGAATCCACGCTGTTTCACGAGGGGCATCCTACCCCGAAACCTTCGAAGGCGCCACGCACGGACCGTGCCCGCGCACGCTCAGTGGACCAGTCGGTTCATTTCAAAAACGGGAAGGAGGATGGCCAGGACCACAAACAGCACGACTCCGGCCATCAGAAGGATCATTACCGGTTCGACGAGGCTCGCGGCGGTGTCCACGTTGACGCGGACTTCCTCGTCGAGAGCTTCCGCCGCCTTTCCCAACATGCTTTCGAGCTTGCCGCTCTTCTCGCCAACCGCGACCATGTCGACGACCATCGCCGGGAACAGTCCGCTGGCGTCGAGCACGGCCGCCAGCGTCTCTCCGCGCGTCACGGCTTCGCGCGCTTCGGCCAGCGCGTCGGACACCAGTCGACTGCCGGCGGCGCCGCGACTGACGTCGAGCGCTTCGACCAACGGTACCCCTCCGGAGACGAGGGTTGAGAGGGTGTGGGAAAATCGAGCCATGGCAATGTTGCGGGCAACCGTTCCCATCCACGGAGTGCCGAAGAGGATACGTTCGCTTTGGCGCGCGCCGCGTTCCGTTCCGAGGTAGACGCGTACGCCAAGAGCGAGGACGGCGAACAAGAACAGGATGGGCAGACCGTAGCGTCCGGCGACTCCTCCCAAGGCCATCAGCAAGCGGGTGGCCAACGGCAGCGTCTGGTTCGATTCGGCAAATACCCGGGTAACCTGCGGCACCACGTAGGCGAGCAGGAAGCTGACAACGCCGGTGCCGACGAGCATCATGATTGCCGGATAGGTCATTGCCGCACGTAGCTGCTCCTGCAGGCGGGCGCTCGCTTCGGCATGGTCGGCGATTCGCAGGAGCACACGGTCGAGAGCGCCGGCCGCCTCGCCGGCGCGGATCATTCCTCGGTAGACGGCGGGAAAGACTTTGGGATGCCGAGCTACGCTGGCCTCGAAGCTGTCTCCGGCGGTCAGGTCGGCGCGTACCGCATCGAGGGTAGCGGCCAAGATCTGCCTGCTCTGGCGTCGCTGTACCGAGGCGACCGCGTCAACCAGGGGGATCTCGGCGCCGATCAAGGTTGCCAGTTGGCGCAGCAGGCGGGCCAGTTCGCGCGTGCCAATACGGTGACTCGTGAGCAAGCCTCGAAGTCCGGAAAGATGTTCCGCCGTACTCTGATCGACGCTCGAGGCCAAGACGCCGCGTTCCCTCAATCGCGCGCGGGCCGATTTCGGGCTGTCGGCCTCGATCGTCCCCGAGGCCGAGCGGCCGTTGCGTGTGACCCCTTTGTAGGCGAAGGTCGGCATGCGCCGCTCAGTTGACGTCCGCGGTCGTAACCCGCAGCACTTCTTCGACCGACGTGAGACCTTGACGGATCTTCTCCGCGCCGTCGTCTCGCATGGTCGTCATGCCGCGCGCAAGGCAGATTTCGCGCAGACTGGCGGCGTCGGTCTGTTGCATGATGTAGGATCGGATCGTGTCGTCCATCAGCAGCAGCTCGTGAATTGCGGTGCGTCCGGCGTAGCCCGAATGACGACAGTTCTCGCAACCGTCGCCGGTGACGCGCAGGTGTTTGTTCTCGCCCAACATGTAGCCGAGGCCGAGTTCGGCCAGCCGACTCTCTGCGGGCGAGACCGGCCGAGAGCAGTTCTCGCACAGGCGTCGCACCAAACGTTGCGCGAGGATTCCGATTACCGAAGAAGAGACCAAGAAGGGCTCGATCCCCATGTCGATCAACCGGGTGATGGCGCTGAAAGAATCGTTGGTATGTAGGGTGCTGAGCACGAGGTGCCCGGTGAGTGCGGCTTGAATCGCGATTCGCGCGGTTTCCGCATCGCGAATCTCGCCGACCATGATGATGTCCGGATCCTGTCGCAGGACCGAGCGCAACCCGGCGGCGAAGCCGAGTTCGATCTTGGGGTTGACCTGGATCTGCCCGATGCCCTCGATCTGGTACTCTACCGGATCCTCGATCGTGATGATGTTCTTATCCACCGAGTTGATTTCCGAAAGCGCGGCGTACAGCGTCGTCGTCTTGCCGCTGCCGGTGGGGCCGGTCACCAACACGATGCCATGGCTTTGACGTATCAAGCGTCCGATGGAGACCAGATTGGGTCCCGAAAAACCCAACTCGGCCAGACCGAGTAACGTCGAGGCACGGTCGAGCAAGCGCATCACGACGCGCTCACCGAACGACGTGGGAATCGTCGAGACGCGTACGTCGAGATCACGTCCGGCGACACGAGTGCGTATGCCTCCGTCCTGAGGCAGGCGCTTCTCGGCAATGTTCATCGACGCCATCACCTTGATGCGGGAAACCAGTGCCGGATGGATCCGCCGGGGCGGCGTCAGTACCTCGACCAGCATTCCGTCGATCCGGTAGCGTACCGAACTATGGCGTTCGAAGGGTTCCACGTGGATATCGCTTGCGCCGTCTTTCGCCGCTTGAAAAATGATCGCGTTGGCGAGGCGAATGACGGGAGCGTCGTCGTCCGCTTCGAGCAGGTCTGGCACGCTGAGTTCGACTTCGTCCAAGGTCAGGGCTTCTTCGTCTTCGAGACCGGCGACGATCCGCGAGGATTCGCTCGCGGCAGTGTCGAAAGCGCGCGTGATCGCTTGCTCGAGTACCGAGGCGGGTACTACCAAGGGATCGACTTCGTGTACGTAGAGCACGCGCAAGTCGTCGAGCGGGCCGACCGTCATGGGATCGGCGGTTGCGACCAGCAGGCGGTCCTGCTCGACAGCGATGGGCAGCAGGTGATGGTGGCGGCAGTGAGCCGGCGAGAGACGTTCGAGCAGGGTCGCATCGAGCCGGTCGAGTGGAACGTCGGGCGAGAAAGGCAGCCCCAGCCGCTCGGCCAGAATTGCCGCAAAGCGACTTTGCGGAAAACCGGCCACACGTTCCAGAAGCCGGGCCAAGTCGGCGGCGTCCCTGGCTCCGTCGCGCGCCTCGCGTACTTGTGCCCGCGTCAGTCCGGCGCGAAGCAGCAAATGGTCCAGAGATTCAGCGGGTGAGCTGGTCACCGGAGCTCTGAGGAAGAATTGAGCGCCGGCCATTCCGGGAAAGGCTGCTTGGGGCCGCTGCTGGCCGGAGCGTCGGACCGAGAGAGCGGCAGTGCGCGTTCGAAATCAGGGCCGAGCAATAGACCTCGACGCGACGGTACCTGCTGGCGAAAGCGATCGGCCCGGTCCTTGGAAATCTCCCCCATGTCGCCGGCGTTGCGAATGATGTGCGGGGTCAGAAAGACGATCAGATTGACCTTACTGCCGCTGTCCGCATCGGCACGGAATAGCCGGCCGAGCAAGGGAATATCACCGAGAATGGGGACCTTGGATCCACGCCGTGTAAGCGAATTGCTGATCAGACCGCCAATCACGGCGGTATGGCCGTCGGCGACGCTTACCGTGGTGTCCGCAGAGCGGATCGTGGTTGTCGGCCCGACTTGGTTCTCGTCGAGAATCTCGCTCGGTACCACCGCCGAGACCTCTTCCTGGACTTCCAACATGACGACGTCGCCTTCCGAGACTTGCGGCGTGATGGTCAGCTTGATGCCGACGTCTTGCCGTTGGACGGTGGTAAAGACGTTTTCGACGTTGGCGATGTCGACGCCGCGAGACGTAACAAAGGGGACGTTTTGTCCGACGACGATTTTTGCCTGTTCGTTGTCCAACGTCAGCACGGTCGGGGCCGACAGGACTTCGATATCTTTGTCTTGCTCGAGCGCCTGAAACAGGGCGACTTGTGCCGGTATCTCGACAAAGCCTCCTTGGCCGTCAGGCACCTGAATGGTGCGATCGCTGGTGGCGGCCAGAATCAGGCCGGCGAGGCTCGCCGGGTTGCTCAACGCCGCCCCCAGGTTGGCAAGGTTGGTTCGTCCGAGGCCGATACCGTTGCCTAGATCTCCTCCACCTTGAAACTCGAATCCGAGCGCCTTTGAACGGTCGACCGAGACTTCGGCGACGATCGCTTCGACGAATACTTGTGGGCGTTCGATGTCGAGACTTTCGAGCAGGGATTTGATCGTTCCGTAGTCGCGTGCCGAGGCGTTTACGATGACCGCGTTGGTGGCGACATCGGCGGTAATCGACACGGGCTCTCCCAGCGCCAGGCCCGCGCCGCCGGCTGCGCCCGTCCGAAGATCGCCCTTGGCCGGCGTGATGCGGCGGCGCCCCGACGTCATCCCAGAAACAACATCGACCAGGTCTTTGGCTTGGGCGTATTTGGCGTAATAGACGTTGATGCGTTCTTCGCCGGGTTGCAGCGGTGTGTCGAGGCCGGCGATCAGATCCCTGATCTTTGCCCGATCGGTCTTCCCGGCAATGACAATCAGGGAGTTCGTGCGCTTGTCCGGAACGATCTTGAAGGTCGGCCGCAGGACGCTTCCTCCCTTCTCCTTGTCCAAGCGCCCGCGAAGCGGCCTTGTAGTCGTCAGAACGTCGGCGATCTGGGTCGCCAGGGTGGCCGCATCGGCATATTCCAGACCTATGACTTCTGCCGATTCCTCGTGGCTCGGAATATCCAGGCTCGAGACGACTTCCGCGACGCGGCTGAGGTTTCCGACCGTGTCGGTCGCAATCAAGGTGTTGGTAGCAGCGTAAGCTACCAGCGATCCCTCGCGAGAGACGAGGGGCGTAAGAATGCCCACCAGGTCCTCAGCCTCGACGTGTTCGAGCGGGATGAGTCGTGTCGCGAATGCTCCCGCCGGCGCGTCACCGCTGGTCATGCCGGAACCGCCGGCACGCGCTTCCTTGAGCGGTACCACCCGTGTGACGACGCCGTCCTCGATCATTGTCAAGCCGCGCACGGCGAGCACGGACTGAAACACGGCGAAGGCTTCTTCGGCCGTGACCCTTTGCGGCGAGACGACCGTAACCGTACCGCTCACTTTGTCCGAGAAGACGAAGTTTCGGCCGGTCACCTTGCTGATGAACTTGATGAACACCGGTAACTCGACGTCTTCAAAGTTGATCGTCAGGCCGCCGTCGTCGGCCGGTGGGGAGGCCGAGCGCTTCGCCGACAGCACCGGAGCGGCAAAGGCGAGAAGCAGTGAGAAGCCGAGCACCGCGGGTAGAATACTCAGTCCTTTGTTACGAAACTGCGTCATTGAATTCGATAGGTGAGCGATTCCAACTTCTCCCCGCGCAGCAAGTCGACGCGGATCTCGCTGGCGTCGGCTACCGTGTCGAGCAGCCCCATGGCGTTTGCCGGTGAGTTCAGATCGGAGCCGTTGATCCGTTGTACGACGTCTCCGTTGTGTAGTCCCATACGATCGAAGATCGACCCCGGCCGGATATTGAACACGCGAAAGCCGAGGCTCTTACCGTCGCGCAAGTAGGGGACCGCGCGCATTTGCGTAATCACCGTGTTCAAATTCTCGAGTGTATGTTCGACTTCCCGCCGGTCGAGTAAATAGCTTTTGTTGCCCGTCTTACGAATACCACCGGAGGCATCGTTGGTTTCGTTGCTGGTGGCCTGCGGCTCTGTTTCTGTCAGGCTGATTGTCCGCTTACGTCCCTGGTAGAGCAAGACCGCCCGGTCCTGTCCGACCGAAACCAGCTTTGGGCCGTCGAACACGCGCTCGCCGACCGCGAACACGTCCTGCCCGCGGCTCGAGCTGTCTTCGAATACCGCATAACCTTGCGAGTCGACTTCGGCTGTTCCTACTAGTCGCAGGTTGCCCATGTTGGAGGTCCCGGGCGATTCTGCGCCGCTCACCGCCAGGGGTTCGGATCCGAACAGGTTCCTCTTGAAGATGATCGAAAGATCCGACTGTTTGCGGTTGGCGCGAGGGGCTGCTGCCGGCGCGGGGGAGAGCGACGGAGTCGACTTGACCGGTGCCTCGTCGTCGAGCCACAGGCCGATTCCAGCGGAGATTGCCAAGGCTCCGGCATAGGCCGCCGCGACGACCAAAAGGACGTGAGCCACCTGCACCGAACGCCGCGCGACAAGCCCGCCCTGCACGCCGAAGAACCTAGGTAAATCCCTTTTGTAATTCAAGTTTCTTCGTGTGGTGGATTGCGTCGGCAAGTTGACCGCCTGCAGGCCGCGGGTTAAGGTGCCGGCCGCCGCAGTCGACCATCATGCCCGAGAAAGACTCCCATACAGAACCCGGTGCCACCGAGTCGGCAGCACCGGCCGACGAAGTCGAACAGGTCGCCATCCGACGTGCGAAGCTAGACGCTCTGCGTGAGATAGGCTGCGCCTATCCGAACGACTTTAGGCGCTCGTCCACCTGCGCCGAACTGCGCAGCGAGTACGATGGTCTCGATGTCGAAGAACTCGAACGCCGAGACGCGCGGCACGCCATCGCCGGACGCGTTGTCGCGATCCGCAGCTTCGGCAGAACGATCTTCCTGTCGTTGAGGGACAGCAGCGGACGACTGCAACTCTACTTGCAAGAGAAAGGACTCGCAGAGGAGGCGTGGATCGTTGTGCGCAGCCTCGACGTCGGTGATCTGATTGGCGCGACGGGAACACTTTTCCGCACGCGTACGGGTGAGTTGACCCTTCGTTGCGACAGCGTCCGCTTGCTTGTCAAGGCCCTGCGGCCGCTACCGGAAAAGTGGCACGGGTTGACTGACGTCGAAACTCGCCTTCGACGGCGCTATTTGGATTTGATCGTAAACGAGCAAGTCCGAGAGATCTTTGCTCGTCGCGCGCGCATCGTCTCGGGGATTCGCCGTTTTCTCGAACAGCGCGGTTTCGTCGAGGTTGAGACCCCGATGATGCAACCGATTCCCGGAGGAGCAGCAGCACGGCCGTTCGTAACGCACCACAACGCGTTGTCGCTGGACATGTACCTTCGCGTTGCGCCGGAACTCTATCTCAAACGCTTGGTCGTTGGCGGTTTGGAGCGTGTCTACGAGCTCAATAGGAACTTTCGTAACGAGGGCATGTCTCCTGAGCACAACCCCGAGTTTACGATGTGCGAGTTCTATCAGGCCTACGCGAATTACGAGGATCTCATGCAGCTTACCGAGGATCTGCTCTCCGGTCTGGCTCGAGAGATCCACGGCGATACGATCGTCGAGCTGGCCGGCGAGCGCATCGACTTCAAGCCGCCGTTTGCACGCTTGACGATGGCCGAAGCGATTGCCGCAAACTCTCCGTTGAGTGTCGAGCAAGCGATCGATCCGAAAGCGCTCACGTCGTTTGCCGATACGCTCGAATTGCCCCGCGAGCACCGTAAGCCCGGTCGCGGCCTGATGGCCGACGTGTTCGATGCGGTGGCCGAGCAGAAACTGCGGCAGCCGACGTTCATTACGCAGTTTCCCGTGGAGGTTTCGCCGCTTGCCCGCGCCAGCGATGGGGTTCCCGGCTTCGTCGATCGCTTCGAGTTGTTCATTGCCGGGCGTGAGATCGCGAACGGTTTTTCCGAATTGAACGACCCGGAGGAGCAGGCGACACGATTTGCCGAACAGCTCGAACAGCGCGCAGCGGGTGACGAGGAGGCCCATAGGATGGATACGGATTACATCGAAGCGCTCGAATACGGCATGCCTCCGACGGCAGGCGAGGGGATCGGCGTCGATCGGCTCGTGATGCTCCTTACGGGAGCGACGACGATCCGCGAAGTCATTCTCTTCCCCCACATGCGACCGCGAAAGGATCGCTGAGCTTCGGGATCCATGGGTTGGGAGTTCTTCGTAGGGCTGCGCTATCTGCGCTCACGCCGCCAGGAACGCTTCGTGTCGGTGATCACGCTGATCTCGACACTGTCGGTTCTTCTTGGGGTGATGGTGCTGACGATCGTCCTGTCGGTGATGACCGGCTTCGAAGAGGATTTGCGAGCGCGCGTGCTCGGTCTCAATCCCCACGTGCGCGTCGAAGAGCGGCTCCGGCGGGGGGTGCACCGCCGCTCGCGATCACGAGCCCGTCGTCGCCATAGAACGCGTGCCCGAGCCGCGCCAGCGACGCGGCCACGAGAGACTTGCCAGCCCCGGGCTCTCCGATCAACACGACGCCGCCGCCATCGACCACGACCG
>CAZJCO010000085.1:0-10042 GCA_964544375.1 uncultured Myxococcales bacterium | reverse complement strand
AGCACGCTGCGTGTGTCGCGGTGTCATCGTGATGTATTGTGCTGTTTAGTATGCCACTTGCCGTAGCGACTTGCTGGCGGTGGTGGCGGGTGTTGGCCGTGGCAGAGGCGATCGTCTATGATGAACCCGGTCGCCGGAGCAGGATCTGTGCCGGTCGACGAAGTCGCAAGTCGCCGACGCGGGTGTCGGCGCAGCGGACAGGCGAATGTTCGGACTGGGAGTAACCGAGTTAATCATCATCCTCGTGATCATCTTGATCATGTTCGGTGCCGGAAAATTACCGGAAATCGGGGAGGGCCTGGGACGCGGTATCCGTAACTTCCGTAAATCGGTGAAGGCGCCGGACGAAATCGACGTTACCCCGGACGTTACCCCGTCGGATGAAAAAGAGGTGGAGAGTGACCAGCAAGGGGCTCCGCCGAAACAATCCTGAGCACGACCTCCATAGCGCCGGGTTTCATACCGGCAAACATGACTTGACAGTGAAGAAAGGCTCCCGGAGCGGTAGCGGATCCGCGCGTCGGCGTGAGGCCGGCCAAGGTATGCAGCTCGTCGCGGCGCAGGCGCCGCAGCAGCCGATTGGAGGCCGAGGTACCGCAGGCGGCGCTACGCACGCCGAGAGTCGAGCCAGCGGCCGAAAGGGCGCGCGCTTCGACGATCACCTTGCCGACTTCGATCAGCGCATCGTTTCGCAGGTCGGCGCGCACGACGAGGACCGGCGTCTGGTCGGCGAGCGAGGTATACCAGGCGCTGGTTTCGCCGATGCGCAGCTGAAACGGCAGGGCCGAGTCGGCGGCGAGGCTGGCGGAAGATCCGGGCACGGCGAGGTGGCCGAGCAACCGTTCGGTCCAGTCGTGATGTCGCGCCATGAACAGCGCAAGCAAACCGAATCCGGCGAGCAAAGCCGTGAGCAGCGAGAGTACGGTCGAGACGGACGTCGGTCGCGAGGGGTCAAGGAAAACAGTTCGAGAGCGTCGCGAGCCGGCCATTGCAAGAACCACCAATTGTACGGAGCTACGGCGAGGATGACAACGCGGGCGGTTCCGCTCGAACTCAGCGTGGTCGTTCCAGCGTACAACGAGGAGCGCAATATCGTCGATGTCGTAGCGGATACCGGCCGTTTTCTGCGAGGGCTCGGTGTCACCTACGAGATCAACGTTGTCGACGACGGAAGTGTCGATAGGACGGTCGCGGTGCTCATGGCCGGAAACAGCGACCCGGCGCTGCGCCTGATCCGGCACCGGAACAACCGAGGCTACGGGGCGGCGCTGCGCAGCGGGTTCGCTGCGTCGCGTGGGCGCTACGTCTTGTTGCTCGACGGCGACGGCCAGTTTCGTATCGACTCGCTCGCCGGTATCTGGCCGCGCCGCGGCGAGGCCGATCTCTTGCTCGGCTACCGCAGTCCACGAAAAGACCCGCCCGTACGTCGCCTCGCCGGCTGGTTATACAGCCGGCTGTTTGTTCGCGCTGCATTCGGCGGCGGCTACCGTGACGTCAACTGCGGCTTCAAGCTAATGACGCGCGATTTGCTCGACAATCTCGAGCTGACGGCCAACGGCGCATTGATTAGCGCCGAACTGCTGGCGCACGCGCGGCGGCGTCACGCGCATTGGATCGAAATCCCGGTTGCGCACTTTCCGCGCCGCTACGGGAAAGCAACCGGGCTCCTGCCGCGGGTGGTGTTTGCCGTCGTTAAAGAACTCCTCAACGTCCGGCGGCACGTGTTCGCTACGGAGGCCGGACGCCGCGAAAGCTTGCGGACCGGTTACGATGCGGTAGAATCGGCGCCGCTCTGACCGCTGGGCGGTCGAGTGCAGGCGAAAGTGGCGGAATTGGCAGACGCGCAGGATTCAGGATCCTGTGGCCGCGAGGCCGTGGGGGTTCAAGTCCCCCCTTTCGCACCACACGCTACGTAATCCGTCCTATGGATGCCACCAGCTTCCGCCGTATCATGGGCAACTTCGCGACCGGTGTTACGATCGTCACGACCGCGACCAACGGCCGTCTACACGGCTTTACCGCCAACTCGGTGACCTCGGTGTCGCTCGATCCTTTCCTGCTCCTGGTCTGCGTCGACAAGCAGGCGAACGCGCACCGGGAGTTGGCGTCGGGGGAGTCTTTCGGCGTCAGTATTCTCGCCGCCGATCAGCGCGAGCTGTCCGACCGCTTTGCCCAACGCGGCGAGCCGCAGGTCGAACGGCTGCGCGGGATTTCCTATCGGCTCGGCGAGACGGGCGTTCCACTGATCGAAGACGCTCTGGCGTACCTCGAGTGTGTGCGCGAGGACGAGGTCGAGGCCGGCGATCACACGATTTTCCTCGGTCGCGTGATCTCCGGCAAGGTTCTGGACGATCGCGGGGCCTTGCTGTATTTTCGCGGGGCTTACCGCGAATTGCCGGAGTAGCCCGGCCGCTGCGGGCGTCTCACTCGGCGGCGAGTCGATCGAACGCGGCGATCACCTCGGGCGGAGCCTGAACCAGTTCGATCAGCACTCCCTCACCGCCGATCGGTGCTTCCTCGTTGCCTTTCGGGTGCACGAAGCAGACATCGAAACCGGCGGCGCCTTTGCGGATGCCTCCCGGCGTGAACCGCATGCCCTGCTGCGTGAGCCAGTCGGCGGCGGCCGCCAGGTTGTCGATCCAAAGGCCGACATGATTGAGCGCCGGTTCGTGAACTTTCGGTCGAGCTTGCGAGTCGATCGGTTGCATCAGGTCGACTTCGACCTTGAGCGGCCCACTGCCGGCCACGGCGATGTCCTCGTCGACGTTTTCCCGTTCGCTGCGGAAGGTCCCGCTGATGCTGAGTCCGAGGGTGTCGACCCACAGTTTGCGTAGGCGTTGTTTGTCGGTGCCGCCGACGGCTATCTGCTGAATCCCGAGAACACGAAACGGTCGATCGCTCACTGCTCTTCCTCCCGAAATGCTGGCGAGAGGCTAGCCATCACGCGTGCCTGTCTCAAGCCACACCAGCGCCTGGCACGGCTTTGCCAGGCGCCGCGCCGTGTTATAGTCGGCGGCTACCGTGGCAGGATACGATCCCAAAAAGTTCGAAGAGCGGTGGTACCAATCGTGGCTCGAGAGCGGTTTGTTTGCGCCGGGCGCGCATAGACAGGGCGAGACGCCGTTCTCGATGGTCATTCCGCCCCCCAACATTACCGGCTCGCTTCATATGGGCCACGCGCTGAACAACGTTCTGCAGGACGTCCTAACGCGTTACCACCGCATGTGCGGCGACGCCACGCTTTGGATTCCCGGTACCGATCACGCCGGCATCGCGACGCAGAACGTCGTCGAACGGCAGCTGCTCGAGGAAGGACGCGGCCGTGGAGATCTTGGGCGCGACGGTTTTGTCGCTCGCGTATGGCAGTGGCGCGAGCAGTCCGGCGGTACCATTACCGAACAGCTCAAACGGCTCGGCGTCTCGTGCGACTGGTCGCGCGAGCGCTTTACGATGGACGAGGGCCTTTCGCACGCCGTGCGGGAGGTGTTCGTCACGCTCTACGAGGACGGTCTGCTGACGCGCGACCGTTACCTGATCAATTGGTGCCCGCGCTGTCGTACGGCGCTTTCCGACATCGAAGTCGAACACGAAGAACGCGACGGCAATCTGTGGCATCTGCGCTATCCGCTACAGGATGGGGCGGGCGAGGTCGTCGTCGCCACCACCCGACCCGAGACGATGTTGGGCGACACGGCCGTTGCCGTGCATCCGGAGGATCCACGATACCGCGGCCTGGTGGGCAAGAACGTGGTCCTGCCGGCGGTCGAGCGGGTCATACCGATCATTGCCGACGCCTACGTGGACCGGGAATTTGGCTCCGGTGCCGTCAAAATCACGCCGGGCCACGACCCCAACGATTACGAAATCGGCCTGCGGCACGAACTGCCGATGGTCTCGGTGATGAACGAGGACGGCAGCATGTCGGCCGAAGCCGGCGAATACGCCGGCATGAGCCGTGAGGAGTGTCGCCAAGCGCTGCTGCGCCGGTTCGAAGACGACGGTACGCTGGCTTCGGTCGAGCAGCACCGACACGCCGTCGGTACCTGCTACCGCTGTCACCACGTCGTTGAGCCGATGCTGTCCGTTCAGTGGTTCCTCGAGGTCGAGAGCCTGGCGGCCCGCGCGCTGGCGGCTGTCGAGCAAGGCCGTACCCGCTTCGTGCCGGCGCATTGGGAAAAGACCTACCGTTCTTGGATGGAGAACATCCGCCCGTGGTGCGTCTCGCGGCAACTCTGGTGGGGACATCGCATCCCGGCCTGGTACTGCGACGCCTGCGGCGCGACCGTCGTTCGCCGCGAGGACCCGGAGTGCTGCCCGGACTGCGGCGGCGGCTTACGGCAGGACGAGGACGTCCTCGATACGTGGTTTTCGTCCGCCTTGTGGCCGTTTTCGACCATGGGCTGGCCCGACCGCAGCGACGATCTCGTGCGATTCTATCCCACCAGCGTTCTGGTCACGGGCTTCGACATCATCTTCTTCTGGGTCGCTCGGATGATGATGATGGGGCTGCGTTTCATGGACGACGTGCCGTTTCGCGACGTCTACATTCACGCCCTGGTACGCGACGACAAGGGGCAGAAGATGTCGAAGTCGAAAGGCAACGTCATCGATCCGCTCGAAGTCGTCGACGAGTACGGTGCCGACGCGTTTCGTTTTACGCTGGCGGTGTTCGCGGCGATGGGCCGCGATATCCGGCTGTCGCAGGACCGCATCGCCGGTTACCGTAACTTTATCAACAAACTATGGAACGCGGCGCGATTCGTCGAACTCAAACGCGGCGACGGGCAGGGTGCCTGCGCGTTTCCCGCCGAGCCGCGCGTGTCGGTCAACCGCTGGATCCGATCTCGTTTGGCCGCGGCGATCGACGACGTGCGCGCGGCTATCGACGCCTATCGCTTCAACGACGCGGCGGCGCGAGTCTATCAGTTCATCTGGCACGAGTACTGCGACTGGTACATCGAGTTTGCCAAAGTCGCGCTGGAAGAGGAGGCGTCGCGCGAGGAGACGGTGGCTACGCTGGTCGCGGTTCTCGAACAGGTGCTGCGGTTGCTGCATCCGTTTACTCCGTTCGTTACCGAGGAGCTCTGGCAGGCGCTGCCGGCGGCCGGGCGCGCGACCGGCAGTATCATGACGGCCAGCTATCCGCGGGCCGAACCGTCTTGGCGCGACGCCCAAGTCGAAGAAGAAATCGAGCTGCTGATCGAGGTCGTACGGGCCGTGCGCAACATTCGCGCGGAGATGGGCATTGCGCCCAAGACCGAGCTCGACCTCTACATCGGCGAAGGGCCCGCCGAATCCGTGGTGCGGCGTCATCTGGCGCCGCTGTGCCGGTTGGCGCGGGTTGCGCGCGTATCGGACGGGGCCGTCCCCCGAGGTTGCGCGACGGCGGTGGCCGGTGCGACGGAGCTTTCCGTGCCGATCGCCGAGCACGTCGATCTCGACGCCGAAGCCCAGCGGCTTCGCAAGGAGATTGCGCGCATAGAGAAGGAGATCACGCGGCTCGACCGCAAACTGTCGAACCCGGCGTTTCGCGAAAAGGCGCCGGCGTCGGTTGTCGAGCAGGACGAAGCACGCCTGGCCGAGAGCGCGCGTGACCGGCAGACGCTCGAGCGCAGCCTCGATAAAGTGATCGCGATCGGCCAAGAACACTGACGCATGCTGCGGCTAGAGCGCAACGAACGACTACGACAGCTGTTGGCGTTGAGCCTGGCCGAGGATCTCGGCGACGGAGACATCACGACATTGGCGACGGTTTCGCGTTCCCTCGCCGCGCAGGGACTGGTGCGTGCAAACGAGGCCTGCGTGGTCGCCGGCCTGACCTTGTTCGAGGATCTGCGCCAGGCTTTCGTGGCTCGTCGTAAGCCGGAAGAAGAAGCCGCCAGCCTGGCGCTGGCTGAAACAGTCGACGAAGGAGCAACCGTTGCGCGAGGCGGCGCGCTTTGCAGGATCGGCGGAAACGCGCGCGCGCTGCTAGCGTTTGAGCGCGTGTTCCTGAATTTTGTCGCCCGTCTCAGCGGGATTGCGACGCTGACGGCGGCCTACGTCGAGAAGACTGCGGCCGTTGGCCGCGGGGTGCGTGTGCTGGATACGCGCAAGACGACGCCGGCACACCGGTCGCTTGAGAAATACGCGGTCCGCTGCGGTGGCGGGTCGAACCACCGCTTCGGGCTCTACGACGGAGTGTTGATCAAGGACAACCATGTGAGTGCGGCGGGCGGTGTCGCCCAGGCCGTTCGCGCGGCTCGCCAGAGGGCGGTGTCTGGCACCGTGGTCGAGTGCGAATGCGACCGCATCGAGCAGGTCCGCGAAGCTCTCGAGGCGGGCGCCGACGCCGTGCTGTTGGACAACTTTTCTCCGCAGCGGGTGCGACAAGCGGTCGAGTTGATTGCGGGCAAGGCGCGCATAGAAGTTTCGGGAAACGTCACCTTGGAGTCGATCGCCGAGTACGCCGCATCGGGCGCCGACGCGATTTCCGTTGGCCGCCTGACGCATTCGGCGCGCGCGATCGACCTTTCGATGGAGGTTGAGCTCTCCTCGTGAGGAGCCGAGAACGCATCGTGGAGGCCCTGCGCCACGGCGACGGCCTCGTTTCGGGCCGCAGATTGGCGCGCGCGCTCGGTATTTCACGAACGGCAGTATGGAAACACGTGTCCGCGTTGCGGCGAAGCGGGTATGGCATCGAGAGCGTACGCGCCAAGGGGTACCGTTTGGTAGACGTCCCCGAAACCCTGAGTTCCGAAACGATTGACGCGCATCGCAGCAGCAAGCGCCTCGGAGGTCGCATCATCACGCTGGATTCGACGACGTCGACCAACGATGTCGTCGCCGATCTCGCGCGTAGCGGAGCCGCCGAGGGAACGACGGTAACTGCCGAGCTTCAAACCGCCGGCCGCGGCCGGATGGGGCGGAGTTGGATCTCGCCGGCGCACAGCAACCTGATGATGTCGGTTCTGCTGCGGCCGGCGGTGCCGCCGGCGATCGCGCCGCGCCTATCGTTGCTGGTGGCCTTGGCGGTGATGGACGTGGTGCGCGACGAAGGCGTGGACGCGCGCATCAAGTGGCCCAACGATGTCGTCGTGAACGACCGGAAACTCTGCGGCATCCTGACGGAAATCGAGGCCGAAGCCGACCGCGTTCGTTTTGTCGTCGTCGGTATCGGATTGAACGTCAACGTCCGTGCCAGCGATTTTCCTTCCGAGCTGCGCCAGCGAGCGACGTCGTTGCGTGCCGAGACCGGCCGGCTGGTCGAGCGGGCGCGCGTGGCCGGCCGTTTGCTTTCGAGCTTGGAACGCTACTACCAGGGTTTTCTCGACGGCGACTTTCCCGCACTGGCCGAGCGTTGGAATCGATACTCGGCGATGACCGGACGGACGGTGCAGGTAGAGGGGCCTGTACGGTCCCTGCGAGGCCGCTGCGAGGGAATCGACACCGACGGTGCGCTGCTTCTGCGTACCGGCGCCAGTGTCGAGCGCGTAATCGCGGGCGACGTAACCGTCGTCGAGGGAGGATACGAGCGATGAGCGAACCCGAAGCGCGCGGTCCCGTGATGGCGGTCGACGTCGGGAACACGCACACCGTCATCGGTTTGTTCGAGGAAGAGCGTTTGCTGCGTCATTGGCGGCTGGTCACCGAGCCCGAACGGACCGCCGACGAATACGGCATGCTGATGTGGAGCTTGTTCCACGCGGCAGGGATGCCGGTACCGGCTCCCGAAGGCGTTGTCGTGTCCTGCGTCGTGCCGCCGATGATCGGCGTCGTCGAGGATTTGTGCCGCGATTATTTCCACGTCGATCCGCTCGTCGTGGGCCCGGGCGTGCGTACCGGCATGCCGATTCTCTACGAGAATCCGCGCGAAGTCGGAGCCGACCGGATCGTCAACGCGATCGCTGCGTTCGAGCGCACCAAGCAGGTGACGATCGTCGTCGATTTCGGAACCGCGACGACCTTCGACTACATCAGCGATCGTGGCGAATACGTCGGCGGCGTGATCGTGCCGGGAATCGGAATCTCGCTGGACGCGCTGTATACCCGCGCTGCCAAGCTCCCGCGCGTCGAGATCATGCGGCCGCCCCGGGTTGTCGGCAGGAACACGACGCATGCGATTCAAGCCGGCATCATTTACGGGTACGTCGAGTTGGTAGACGGTGTCGTACGGCATATCGAGCGCGAAGAGCGCGTTACGGCGCGCGTTCTTGCAACAGGTGGGTTGGCATCGTTAATTGCGGTCGAATCGGCGACGATTCAGGACGTCGACGAGTTTTTGACGCTCGACGGCCTGCGGATTGTCTACGACCGAAATCGCCACAAAGACGCGAGCAGATGACGGAAACGCTGCTCGCAGTACGCAAGGCACGACTAAGGAGGATTCCAGGGTGGCTATAGAACCCTCGAGTGTAAGAACGATCGTCATTGCAGGTCAGGGCGGTGTCGGCAAGACTTCCGTCGCGGACGCACTCGCGTTCGTTGCGGGAGCCAACAATCGTCAGGGCAAAGTCGACGAAGAGAGTTCTGTGTTCGACACCGAGCCCGAAGAGATTCGTAGGCGTAGTACGGTTACCAGCTCGATCTACAGCCTGAACTGGCGCAAGCACGAGGTTGCGGTCATCGACACTCCCGGACAGGGAAACTTTGTAACCGACGCCTACTACGCGCTGCGGGGTGCCGCGGGTGTGGTTGTCGTGCTTGACCCGGGTGCGCCCGCGCGTGCCGAACTCAGCAAGGTGTGGTCCTGGGCGAAGGACGAGGGGGTGCCGGCGCTTGCCTTCGTCAATCGGATCGATCGTCCCGAAATCGATATCGACGGATGCTTGGCGCAGGTCGCCGAAACCCTCGGCGTGCGTCCCACGCTGCTGGCCCTGCCTCTGGGGCAAGGGGAGAACGTCGATGGCCTGGTCGACCTGCTTTCGGGCAATGCCTACCGCTTCGAAGGCGACAGCGGCAAGGCATCGGCCGGCGAGGTACCGGCCGAGCTGGCCGATCGCGTTTCGGAGTTGCGCGGTAAACTGATGGAAGACGCGGCCGAAGGCGACGACGAGCTGCTGGAGAAATATCTCGACGCCGGCGAGCTGAGCGACGAAGAAGTGGCGCGCGGGCTGCGCGAAGCCGTGGCTTCCGGGTCGACGTTGCCCGTATTGGTCGGCTCGGCCGGCCGCTGCATTGGTCTTTCGCAGTTGCTCGACGCGGTCGTCGATCTCTTGCCGGCTCCCCACGAGCGAGCGGCCGAGCAGGCAACCGACGCGTCGGGCTCGGCGGTCGAAGTGGCGCCCGATCCGCAAGCGCCGGTGGCCGCGTTGGTCTTCAAGACGATCATGGACCCGCACACCGGCCAGCTATCGGTGCTGCGCTTGATGTCGGGAACCCTGACCCCCGAGACCCAGTTGGTCAACACCAGAAGCGAGGCCAAGGAAAGGGTAGGGCACATCCTGAAACTCGAGGGCAGGAAGACCAGTCAAGTCGAAAGCGCAACGGTCGGCGAGATCGTCGCATTGGCCAAGCTCAAGGACACGCACACCGGCGATACCTTGGCCGACGCCGCGAAGCCCGTCAGCTTGCGTCCCTGCCTCGAGTTCAATCCAGTGATTACGTTCGCCGTTGCGGCGAAGAAACGCGGCGAGGAGGACAAGGCTACCCAGGGCCTAATGAGGCTCAGCGAAGAGGATCGCGCGCTGCAAGTCATGCGCGACGAGCAGAGCGGGGAAATCCTGCTTGCCGGCGCCGGACAGCTCCACGTCGAAGTCTCCTGCGAAAAGCTCCAGCGCAAATACGGCGTCGAAGTCGAATTGAAGGCGCCGAAAGTGCCCTACCACGAGACGATCCGCAAGAGCGTCAAGGCCCACGGCCGCTTGAAGAAGCAGACCGGCGGCCACGGCCAGTTCGCCGACTGCTGGCTCGAAGTCGAACCGCTGCCGCACGGCGGCGGCTTCGAATTCGTCGATAAGATCGTCGGCGGGGTGATTACCCAGGGAATCATTCCTGCGGTCGAGAAGGGCGTTCGGGAGGGCTGTGAGAACGGCAGACACGCCGCGCCACACGTGGTAGGGCT
>CAZJCO010000084.1:0-10125 GCA_964544375.1 uncultured Myxococcales bacterium | reverse complement strand
CGGAGCGGCGGGAGGGCGTCGCTACCGTCTCGTCTTAGGCGCCGGCGCAGTTGCTCAGTCGGTAAGACGGCGCACGAAGGTGCTGAAACCGTTTTCCTTCAACGTGCGCGCGCGTCCGTCGGCCTGCGGCTTACTCGTAAAGCTACCGCTGAGCACCCTGTAGACCCGCGTCCCCTTGACATCAACAGGGACGATTCGGCCGTCGCGATGACCGACGTTCACTTTGGCGAGTAACTGATCGGCGTTTGCCCGATTCTGGAAGGCACCGACTTGCACCGTGTAACGCCTCTCGGTCGCGGCGATCTTGCCCGCAGCGATCGTCGTCGCCCGTACGCGGTCGACCTGTTGCACCCTGGCGATCATCGGACCGCTCTCGCTCTTGGGACCGCTATCGCTCTTGGGACCGCTATCGCTACTGGGACCGCTGTCGCTACTGGGACCGCTGTCGCTAGTGCTCCGGGCGACCGGAGCCGGAGTCTTGGCCGCTGGCGGCGCCGTGGTGGTCGCTTGAGCCGGCGGCGCCGAAGGCGTCGCCTTGGTTGCCGTCGTTGGCTTTTTAGCCGGGGGCGTAGCAGCAACCGGCTTGGCACCCGTCACCGGTACCGTTGCTTGCTTGGCCGAGGAAAGCGTTGGCTTGCGGCTTCGAGGCGTCGTCTTCGGCTTCGTCGCTACTGCCTTTGGCGCCGCCGCCGCGCTCGGGGGAGTTACACCGGCGGGTGCCTGCGCAATGATCCTCGGAGCCGTCTTGCCGGCCCGACCTGCCCTAGCGGTTGCTGCCGGAGCCTTCGAAGCGGCGGTCGGCGACGCCGCCGGTTTCGGCGCGCCGCGACGGGCCATTGCCGTACCGGCCGGAGTCAGCGGTTCGGGATGAGCAGTAGCGGCGTTCGGCCGTTCGGTTACCGCCGCAGCGCCCGTCGCCGGCTGCGCGTGAGCTTGCCCAGCCGGCGTACCTACCGTGCCCGGACGCCGTACGACCAACTTCGGTGCCCCGCTGACCTTGCTGACCACCGCCGGGGTGGCCGGCCGCGTCGGCGGCGCCGCACGCGTCACCGGCGGCTTCTTTGCCACCTGAACCGGCACCGGCAGTTCGCCGGTTCGCGTCATCGTGGCAGCGAAGCCGACGGCAACCGCGACTAAGCCGATCGCCCAAAGGACCATGCGTCGCCGAACGTTATAAAACTCTCGCAGCCTACTCATCATGGCCATGGCCGCCGCCTTTCCCTCGCCGGTCGAAGTGCTGTCGACCGGGCTACTCGCAGCCGCATCGGGTTCCTCGTCGCCCTCGCCCAACACATAGGGCGTTGTTTCCACCGACGCTTCGTCCGTGGATCGAGGATCGAGCGAGAACCCCTCGACCCCCATACAGGCCAGATCCACGGCTTCTTGCCCGACCGACTCTTCTCCTCGGTCTTCGGCCTGCTCGAGTGCAGCGGAACAAATTGCGTCGATACGCCCCGGATTACCGTTCGCGCGTTGTACGATGAGACGGAGAGCATCTTCGGAGAACAGCCGTTCGACGCTTCCCCCGACTTTCGCGATGCGATCGGCGATGTATCGGAACGAGTCTTCCGGCCCGATAGGATCCATGCGACAGACTTGCACCAAGTGCTTGAGCACCGAACGGTCGGTAGCCGCGTTCATTCGATCGAGCAGCTCCGGCCGGCCGACGAGCACCATGTGCAACATCGATGGCTCCGCCGGATCGTCACCGAACAGCTTGCCCAGACGTTCGATCGTCTTCGCCGGAAGCTCGTGCGCGTCGTCAACCACCACGACGGTCGGCCGTTCGTGCTCCGCGCGAGCTTTTGCCAGGCTTCGCAAAGCATCTAACAGGCCTTGTTCGTCCCCCGACTGAGGCGGAGTACCACCGAGTTGCTCGATGGTTTCGTTCAGCAGATGCCGCAGGCCGGGCCCGCAACTCGGCAAGAACGCCATCGTGCATCTCTCCGCCGCTCGATGGACGAACCGCCGTACGAGGGTGGTCTTGCCGGCCCCCTCTTCGCCGATCAACAACGTCATTCCGTGCGGCGCCTTCAATCCGGCGTCGAGTTCGGTCAACAGGTTCTCGTGCGCGCTTGTCACACCGCCCGCGGACGCCTCCAGCCCTTCGTCGAAAGGATGTCTTTGCAAGCCGAAGAAAGACGGATCCATCCCCTACTCCCCAACAGAGCCCAGAACTGCTGCCCCTTGGTACGCGCACCCTACCACAGGTTCTGCGGTTTTCAACAAATTTGTACTCCAATCAAGGCTTTGTCGCACAGGCCCCGGCAAGGAATTCGCTGATCAGATGACGCGGCGGAAGCCGGCTGCTCTTGAGCTGCAGGTCGATCCGCAACAGTCCGCGGTGCATCGCTCGCAGCTCCAAACGGTGGAAGCGGCGCGACGCGGCAAACTGATGAAAAGCTCGAAACGGAGACCGGAATCGCGAACGTACCTCCGCGGGAAGTTTCGGGAAGTAGTCGCGCGCAAAGGCGCCGGCGTTTCGTAGCGCTGCCCGCGGCAGCGACTCGGCCGCCGCACGAATTTCGATCAGCTCGGCAACATGATTGGCCATCGCCGCGACCAGCCGCAGCGGGTGCTCGCCGCGTTCGAGCAGACGTTCGACGATCTCTTCCGCGTCGCGCAGGCAGCGGCGGCCGATGGCGTCGGTAAGACTGTACATCCAAACGCCACGCTGGTCACGCATGAGAGATTCCACTAGGTGAAGATCGACGGCCGCGTCCGCTTCGCAGGCCAGGCATAGTTTGTCGATCTCCTGAAGCAACTCATCGGCATCGCTGCCACAACGCTCGCAGATCGCAGCGACCGCTTGCGATGAAACGCTCACTCCTGCCAACGCCGCACGCGAGCGTATCAAAGCGGCAACGTCCTCCTTCTTGAAACGCCCCTGCTTGTCGGCCGCGAGGCGCAGGTCTTCCACCGCATGCCGCTTGACGAGCCACTTCCAAAGGCGCCCCCGCTGATCGAGACGCCGAGCGGTCGCGACGATCACTCCCGGAAGAGGGAAGTCCGCCTCGAGGCGCTCGAGCAATCGCTCGTTCTCGGCGGCCGACTGGCTGCCCAAGTTGCGCAACCACAGTCCACGAACGCTCGAGAACATCCCGACTTGAGTCAGAGAATCGAGCGCGTCGTCGATCGAATCCTGCGGCAAACGTGCTATCTCGAGGTCGACCAGGCTGCCGTCACGGCCGAGTCGTTGCTCCAGGAAATCGCGCGCGCGCGCTTCCGTCAGTGTGGGAGCTCCGACGAAGACGCGCAGTTGGTCGCGCGCTGCGTCAGTCGCTCGAGGCGCGTTCATCTCGGACAACCGCCCAATCCCCCTCTCCGCTGGCTAGCAAACGCCCCCGTTCATCCTCGATCGACGCCGTTAGCCGCACGCTCCGCCCGTTGGCCGCCTCAACCGAGGCCCGCAGGAGGAGCGGCCGGCCAACGGCCACCGGCCTGCGATAGCGGACACTCAAACTGCGCGTCACGCCGTAGGTGCCAGCGATGTGGTAGAGGGCCCAACCCATCGCTTCATCGAGCATGGTGGCGACGATCCCTCCGTGCACGAATTCCCGGTAGCCCGCATAACTACGGTCCAGCGTCACTCGGCTGACGACCGCGTCGTCGCGGCGCTCGAAGCTCAGCCGCAGACCGACCTCGTTGGCCGGGCCGCAGCCGAAGCAGCCTTCGAAGGTGCCCTCACTCAGGGCCAATCGCTCTGCCATCTCCATCGGATAGCGACTCCGGGCGCTCCGTTCAAGTCCCTTGCCGCAATCCGGCAGCCTGGCGTCGAGGAGTGAAACGTGTTCCAATTGAACACCATGGAAGATCGCGCCCGCCGCATCGTTCAAACCGCCGTCGATCTGGCCGAAAAAGGCGGCTTCGAGGCCGTGCGCCTGCGTGACGTCGCTGCTTGCGCCAACGTCGCTCTGGGTACCCTGTACCGACACTTTCGCAGCAAGGAAGACCTGCTGGTCGCGGCCTTGGCCGAAGAAGTCGAACAGCTCGAGGAGTTCATGAGCACGCACCCGGCCAGGGGCAGCACTCCCCTAGAACGCGTAGGTTCTTTCTTCAACGTCGCCACGCGCGGCATCTGTCGCCGTCCGATGCTAGCGCAAGCCGTCTTGCGCGCGGCAACTTCAGGACAGCCCGAACTGGCTGAGAAGGTGGCCGCTTTCCATGGTCGCGTCACCCGACTCATCACCGCGGCGCTGCGCGGGGCGAGCACGGACGGCGAGACCCTTGGCGACCAAGAGCGAGCAATCGCGCTGGTTTTGGAGTACGTCTGGTTCGCCTCCCTGGTGGGATGGGGTGGCGGCCTGCACGACAAGGACACGATCGTCGAGCACATGCGAAGCGCGGCGTCCTTGATGCTGCCGAGTTGACCAAAAAAGCCTCTAACGATGCAGCCGAAAAGACTTCTTCTCAAGCTCTCCGTCGTCGTTGCCATCGCCGCCACTTTTTTTGCGATAGCGATTCGTCCCGACCTTCCCGCCCGCGAAGCCGCGGCCCGTTTTTCAGAACCGGATTCGCGTTTCGTCACCGTCGACGGAATGGACGTCCATTATCGCGACGTCGGCAGCGGTCCCGTATTGGTGTTGCTTCACGGCTCAAATGCTTCCCTGCACACTTGGAACGGCTGGATCGAACGACTTCGCGATGGGTTTCGACTGCTCGCGCTGGACCTGCCGGGACATGGCCTGACCGGCCCAAGTCCGCAGAATCGCTATAGCAGCGACGACCAGGCGGAGTTCCTCGAACACTTTGTTAGCGCACTCGGGCTCGCGCACTTCGCTCTGGCCGGAAACTCGATGGGAGGCGAAATCGCCTGGCATTACGCTCTGGCCTATCCGCAGCGGGTCGAGAAGCTGATCCTCATCGACTCGGGCGGATTCCCCCACCCGATTCCCGCCGTATTTCGCCTCTACCGCGTTCCTCTGCTCGGCCGCCTGATTACGCGCATTACGCCGCGCTTCCTGGTAGCAAAGAGCCTACGCGACGTTTACGGTGACGATTCCAAAGTCACCGATGCATTGGTCTACCGCTATCACGGCCTGATATTGCGAGAAGGTAACCGAGCGGCGACGAGGTTACGCATGATCCAACCGCACGACTACGGTGCGACGCGACGATTGGCCGATATCACGGCCCCGACCTTGATCATGTGGGGAGCCGAGGATCGCTGGATCTCCGCCGAGCACGGCCGCATGTTCGCGCGCGAAATCCCCGGGGCGCGTCTGCGCGTCTATCCGACTCTCGGCCACATTCCGATGGAAGAGGATCCCGGCAGCACGGCCGCCGACGCGCTGGCGTTCTTGCTCGGGGGAACCGCCGCGGTGACCGATTAGGCTACCGTCTAAGAGCCGCTGTCCGCTTGCGGAATATCGGCGGAAGCCGCCGGCTTTCGGCCTGCCGCCGCTACCAGCTCCTCGAAAGAAGCCTCCATGTCGCGCACGAAGTCGTGCAAATCCGGCACGATGTCCCACGCGGCGTTCAGCCCCCAGCAGAGTTTTCCTGAATAGCTGAACAGCGCGATGCCGAGTGCCTGATTGCCGAACAATGGCACCATCGGGAAAGGCTCGAGCAAGCGCGCCCCCAGAAGGTACAACGGTACCTGGGGACCGGGAACGTTTGTCACGATCATGTTGTAGGCCCGAGCCCTCGTGGCCAGCCGCGCCCCCATCGTGAGCAGAGTCGGAACGGTCCACTCGCTGACCGCCGTCAACACCTCGGCGCCGAGGGCCTGCTTGGTTTTCTTGAGGTTCTTGGTGGTCTCAATGATCGCCGCCATGCGTCGGCTTGGGTCACGCTCGGCGATGGGAAGGCGCGCGAGCATCCCCGACACGCGATTGCCGAGACGCCCGCGCTGCGAAGGATCGCGCACGCTGACCGGGCAAAAGGCTCGAAACTCCATCCGCTCCTGCTCGTAGGTCGGAATGCCCCGCCGTTCGAAAAAGCGACCAACAGCGCCAGCGACGATTGCCAGAACGACATCGTTTACTGTGCCGCCGAGTCGGTTCTTGACGTGCTTGATATCTTCGAGATCGAAGCGAAGCCAGTCAAAACGACGATAGCCGCTGATGCGCCGGTTGAATGGAGTCTCCGACGCCGACTGGAAGCCGAGTCCTACTGTTTGGCCCAGGGCAGTCGCGGCTTCGCTCGCCGCCTCGCAGGTTCGTCTGGGATCGCTCACCGCTTGGCCCAGCAGCCCCACTAGGTTGAGGGGCGAAGTGACCCGCCGAATCAGATCGTCGCGCAGCAGTTCGAGCGAGGTCGGCGCGGGCTCGGGATTCCAAGGCGTCGGTTCCTCGAACTCGGTATCCGGTAGGACGCTGAGAAGTACGGTCATCAAATCGACGCCGGAGACGCCGTCGATCATACAGTGATGCGTCTTGCTGATCAGGGCGAATCGATCATCTTCGAGCCCTTCGACGACCCACAGTTCCCAAAGCGGTCGGCTGCGATCGAGCTTCTGCGACATGATGCGTGCGCTGAGCCGTTTGAGCTGTCGTTCGTTTCCGGGGCGCGGCAGGCTGCTGTGGCGAACGTGATAACGAATCGCGAAGCGGTCGTCGTCGACCCATACCGGGTGGTTTTCGATCGGAATGTTCGCCAGCCGTTGCCGGTAGCGCGGAATCAAGTAGAGTCGCGAAGCGACGTATTCGCGAATCCGATTCATCGCGATGCCACCGTCCGGGCTTCGCAGCGGGCCGATCTCTAGGATCGCCGTGGCGGCGACGTGCATGTGCGAACTGTGTTGCTCGACGTCGAGGAAGAAGCGGTCGAGTGCCGTAAGCCGTTCGTATCTGGACATAGCGCCTCTTTTACAGGGGAGAAAAGTAGTTTCCAACGAAACACAAAGCGGTTCACCGGATGAAGCCGGCACGGCGGCTGGCCGCCAGGGCGTCGATCGCGTCGACACGTCGGACCGCATCTCGAATCTCTTGCGCGAACAGGCGCCGCGCGTCGACTGCCCGATCCCCGTCTTGCTCTACTAGACCGCGGTTACGGGCCAAACGTAACGCACCGGCGAACAAGACTTTGGACACCGACTCGGCCGAGCGGATTCTCTTTTGAAGGTGATACTGCCTGCCCAAGCCAAGACACTCATCGAGGAATGCCGATTCTTCGAGCGGCTGCGCCGGATCGAGATTCTCGAGCGCGTCGCCAACCACCCGATAGGCCTCGAGGAACGGTCGCAGCATGAGGTGAGCGTTAAACGGCCTAAAACGTGCGATCAGACCACGCAGCCCCTCGGCACCGCCTCCAAACGCGTCCTTCCACGACCGATCGTGCAGCAGGATTTCGTCTTCGATTTCCGCTCGAAAGACCTCCTTGTCGGCGAAAAAGAACTCGAATTTGAGCAGATCCCGCAGCCGCATGATCTCGTCCCAGAACTCCGCCACTCTGTCGTCAACGTCTTCTTCGCTTGCACGCAGCAGCGCCAACTCGGCGATGGCGCCATTGACGAAGAAGTGGATCACCGTGTTCCGGTAGTAGGCCGCCGCCAGATGTTGGTCGGCGTTGATCGTATAGACCGCTTGTGGTCCTCCGGTAAAGCAGGCGACGACTCTGTGATCGACCAACGCGTCGAGTTCCCGGCGCACGCCGTCGGTAGTGTCGAGTGACAGCGCTTCGGTCTTCGGAAGCCGGCGCTTCTCGACGTAGGCCAGCCAGCTCTCGAGCGCAGAGACCGTCTCTTCGAGAGTCAGAGCTCGGTCTCCCGCCGCGAGCAAGGCCAGCGTGACCAACGAAGTTGGCGTAATCGGCGTGACTCGGTTGACGCGGACAGATACCTCGAAAGCCAGCTTCTGAACGTCCACGCCGTGTTCATCGCCCGAGGCATTATCTTGAGGCTCTGCACCGGCCAAGGCCTCTCGCAGCGAGAGCGGCTCGCCGAAACGAATGTAGACGCCACCGTAGCGTCTGCGAAGAGCCCTGACGACGCCGATAAACCAGCGAAAGCTTTCGCGCTGCTTGGCACCGCCACGCTGCTCGGCAGCGTAGGAGCCGACCTCGTGGATTTGATCGTATGCAATCGAAACCGGGAGTAGGTAGACGTCGTCGCTCTTTTCGCGGCGGAACGAATCCACCACGTAGCTCAACATGCCGAAGCGCGGAGGCAGCAGCTTTCCGGAGCGAGATCTCCCGCCTTCCAGGTACCATTCGAGCGGAAAGCGCTTTTCGATCAGGTAGTCGACGTAGTGACGCAATACGAACTTGTAGATTTGGTTGTCGCGAAACGTCCGTCGAATGAAGAACACTCCGCTCCGCCGAAACAGTGGGCCCAAGGGAAAAAAGTTCATGTTGATTCCGCCGGCGGTGTGATTCGGCGGGTGCCCGTTTTCAAACAGAGCATATTGCAACACGAGATGATCGAGATTCGACTTGTGACTGGGCAAGAATACGACAGGATATCGCTGTGCTAGCGCATAGATTCGTTCGAGCTGCGAACGATCGTAGTCCAGCTTCGCGTACCCTTGCGAGTAGAGTACGCGACAGCCCTGCGCCGCTACGTCGATCATGTAGGGACTGTGCGTCGCCGCCATCTCTCGCAGGTAGGCCGAGGCTTGATGCGCTACCTCCGCCGTCTCTGAACCGAGTTCCCATGCCAGGCGCGCCACTCCCCCCTGGAACGCGGGTCGCGCGAGGATGCTCTCATGCACGAATCGAGGAACCTTGTAGCGCGTCCCTCGCACACGCCGCTCGGCCCGTTCCAATGTGACGGCCGCCTGACGGGCGACGAACTCCGGAAGACCGGTCGTGTCGGCAGCATCGCTACCGCCGAGCGCGCGCCAGCGGCGCCGAAGGTCCGACGCGGGGGCCGGCTCGCCGACGATGATCTGACAACGGCGTGGTTCGCGCCAGAGGATCCACCACTGTCGCCAGCGCGCCGGATCGTAAGGATCGCCGAACATTAGTAGACTGCGCAAGCGGGCAGGACGGTCCCCGTGTCTCGCCGGAGCCAGCCACGCGATTCGCAGAGGCATCAGTAAGGGATCATCGTCGGCAGAAAGCAGAACGTCGAGCTTCGCATCAACCTTCAACTCTCTCGCCGGACGCCGCGAAGGAGGCAAGCAAACGACTTGTTCGCTGCCCGCGGGCAGCCCGTGCGGACGGTTGCCTTCGATCCAATCCTCGAGCAGGCGACGTTCCAAACGGCCGCAGCAATCGAGCAGGAAGACCACACGCCTGCCCTCGGTCGCCGGCCAACCGGAGCCATCAGGCCGTGAGGCCTCCGCTTGGTTCGGACTTTTCTCCGCGGATCGGGTCATCGCTGCGCCGCCGCAACGCGCCATTAGGGTGCTCGCGCGCACCACAGACACGCGCAACGGTAGGCAGAATGCCTTAGTTGTGGCCGGCTGCCAAGCGCTTGCCGCCATTTGCCGTAGCACGTCTCAGCGCGTACGCGTAGCAGACTCGTGAGTCATGAGAATCGTCGTTTTGGACGGACACACCCTCAACCCCGGCGATAATCCCTGGGACGAAGTCGCCGAGCTCGGAAGCTTGAGCGTTTACGATCGCACGCCGCCATCCGAGCTTTTCGCACGAACCCGTGACGCCGAGATCGTTCTCACGAACAAGACGCCGCTTTGTCGCGATACCCTCTCGGAACTGCCCCGGTTGCGGCTGATCAGCGTGCTCGCAACGGGCTACGACGTCGTCGATTGCCGCGCGGCAGAGGAACTCGGAATCACCGTTTGCAACGTGCCTGGCTACGCCGCGGATTCGGTGGCCCAGCACGTCTTTGCCCTCCTGCTCGGGCTCCTGGGCCGGGTAGCCGAGCACGACCGCCTCGTTCGTAGCGGGGCCTGGCGAGAGAGCGGAGAGTTCTCTTTCTGGCAAGCGGCGCCGGTCGAGCTCAGCGGCAAAACGATGGGCATCGTCGGCTTGGGAGAAATCGGCTCGAAGGTCGCTACCATCGCCCGCGCTTTCGGCATGCGTGTATTCACCGCCTCTCGCGGCCGGGGGGGCGAAGGCGCAGCGCCGCGCGCGCACAGCGCGCGCGACGCGCGGCCGGCCGACAGCGCGCGGCACGAGCCGGACACGCGGGGCGGGTGCCGAGGTCCGTGCGGGGGGGCACGGCGGCACGGAGCGCCCCACCCGCGGCAAACGGGACGGGCGGTTCAGCGCGGGGAG
>CAZJCO010000083.1:0-10158 GCA_964544375.1 uncultured Myxococcales bacterium | reverse complement strand
AAACGGCAGGTACGGTTCGAGCAGCGCGCGCACCGCGACCGGCCCCGAGCCCGGGCCGCCTCCCCCATGCGGCGTCGAAAAGGTCTTGTGTAGATTGAACTGAAGCACGTCGACGCCCATGTCGCCCGGTTTGGCCTTGCCCAGCAGTGCGTTCATGTTGGCGCCATCCATGTAGAGCAAGGCTCCGGCGCGGTGCACCTTGTCGGCAATCTCGACGATCTCTTCTTCGAACAAACCGAGCGTGTTGGGATTCGTAACCATCAGCGCCGCTACGCTGTCGTCGAGCAACCCCTCGAGTTCGCTGGCCGGCATCAGACCGCGCTCGTCACAGGGCACCACCTCGGCGCGGTAGCCGCTCAGGGCTGCGCTCGCCGGATTGGTACCGTGGGCACTGGCCGGAATCAGGATCTTCTCACGCGCCCGTCCCTGCGTTTCGTGCCAGGCGCGTATCATCTTGACGCCCGTCAGTTCGCCTTGCGCGCCGGCCGCCGGCTGAAGCGAAACTGCATCGAGCCCGCTGATCTCGGCCAGCCAAGCTTCGAGTTCCCGAACCAGGGTGAGGGCCCCCTGAACCGTCTCCTCGGGCGCGTAGGGGTGCAGCTGGGCAAAGCCGTCGAGCGCCGCAATCCGCTCGTTGACCACCGGGTTGTACTTCATGGTGCAGGATCCGAGCGGGTAAAACTCGGTAGCAGCACCGAAGTTGAGGCTTGCCAAGCGATTATAGTGACGGATGACATCTGGCTCGGAAACCTCTGGAAAACCATCTAAATCATCGCGCAATAATTTCGGATCAAGAATCTCCGAGACGCCTTCGTGCACAACGTCGATGCCGCTGCGCCCGGGCCGCGACTTTTCGAATACCAGAGGCTCTTCCGCCGCGTGTTTCACGCCGCCTCCTTCCCTTGCAGCGTCGCCACGAGTTTGTCGGTGTCGCTCTCCGTCACGCACTCGGTCACCGCGATCAACAAACACGAGCGCCGCGAGTCGCCGGGAATCGGCACCCGCACTCCGGGAACCACGCCAGCCTCGAGAGCGGCCTCGAACCAACCGCTGCTTTCCGGTTCGGCAACGGCGAACTCGTTGAAAAAGGGAGCCGAATGGATCCGCGCGAGACCGCTTTTTCGATGCAGCCGCTCCGCCACCTCATGCGCCCGTTCGGTATTGCGCCAGGCCAAGCGCCGCAGGCCACTACGGCCGGCGAGACTCAGGTACACGGTTGCCGCCAATGCGGCCAAGCCCTGATTGGTGCAGATGTTCGACGTCGCCTTCTCTCGTCGGATGTGCTGCTCGCGCGTCGCCAGAGTCAGCACGAAACCGCGCCGTCCGTGCTGATCGACGGTCTCGCCGACCAACCGCCCCGGCATCTGTCTGACATAGCGGCGCCGCGTCGCGAATAGCCCGACGCCGGGACCGCCGTAGGACGGTGCCAGACCGAAACTCTGGCCTTCTGCTACGGCAATGTCCGCGCCGAGCCGCCCCGGACTTTCGAGCAAGGCCAAGGCCAGGGCCTCCGTCGTCGCGGTGACGAGCAACGTCTCGGCCGACGATGCGATGGTCGCGGCTGCGCGAACGTCTTCCACGACGCCAAAAAAATTCGGATAACCGAGGCACACCGTGGCAACGTCGTCGTCGATCCGCCGGGACAGCTCGTCGAGATCGCTGCGTCCGTCCTCGGCGAGCGGAAAGCTTTCGATGCGGCCTCTACCGAAGCCGCGAAGGTAGGTCGCGACCACCTCTCGGTATTGCGGATGGATGCCTTCGGAAAGCAGCACGCGGTCGCGACGCGGCTTGAGGCGCAGTGCCATCAAGACGGCTTCGGCGAGCGCCGAAGCCCCATCGTAAACACTGGCGTTGGCGACTTCGAGGCCGGTCAGCTGCGCGACGTAGGTTTGAAACTCGAAGCAAGCCTGCAGGGTTCCCTGACTCACTTCCGGCTGATAGGGTGTGTATGCCGTAGAGAACTCCGGTCGCGAAAGGATCTGCTGCACCGCCGCCGGCACGTAATGACGATAACAGCCGGCGCCTTGGAACGTCGGCAACACGCGATTTTGCGCCGCCAGCGCGCTCAGTCGCGCCATCACCTCTTGTTCGCCCAAGCCGGCCGGCAGGTTCAGCGTCGCGCGCTCGCGCAGCGGCGCCGGGATGCTCGCGAACAACGCGTCGGTCGAAGGCAGGCCGATCACCTCGAGCGCACGCTCGATCTCGGCAGGGCTGTGGGGCAAGAAGCGCATCCGCGCTCAGGAGAGCTCGTTGACCAGGGCTTCGTACTCTTCCGCCGATAATAGCTCTTCGATCTCGGCGGCGTCGGCCGGCTTCA
The DNA here is from genome assembly GCA_964544375.1 of uncultured Myxococcales bacterium. Taxonomy (GTDB): domain Bacteria; phylum Desulfobacterota; class Binatia; order UBA1149; family SPBQ01; genus CAZQYE01. The sequence goes on along the minus strand of CAZJCO010000083.1, from coordinate 7,841 downwards.
TCCGAACCATCCATCCGTCCCCGTACGGATCCTGGTTGATCACCTCGGGGCTGTTGGGAAGTTCGTCGTTGACTTCGGAGACTTTGCCCGTAATCGGTGCATAGACGTCGGAGACCGCCTTGACGGACTCGACGACCGCGAACGGCTCGTCCCGGCTGACTGTTTCCTCATCGATTTCCGGGAGATCGACGTAGACGATGTCGCCCAGCTGTTCCTGGGCGTAATCCGTAATCCCAACGACGACGGTGCCGTCGTCTTCTACCCGCAACCATTCGTGTTCCTTCGTGTAGCGAAAGTTATCCGGAAACTCCATGGCAGAACCTCACCAACCCTTCATTTCGCCGGATCGCCGTGCGAGTAAAACGGCAAATCGACAATCCTAGCGGAACGCTGTTTCCCTCTCACCTCGACCGCGACATCCGTATCGTCGGAGTCGCAAGCGACGAGCGCCAGGGCGATCGCTCGGCGAAGCCAAGGCCCATACGAACCGCTGGTTACAATGCCAATCTTGCCGCCGGAAGCAACAACCGGAAAGCCCGCACGTGCAATTCCCTGGTCGATTTCGAGCCCCACCAAACGGCGTCCCGCGCCGTCGTCGCGCGCCCGCCGCAGGGCGGCGTAGCCGGTAAGCTGCGGCCGGTTGAGCTTGACGACCCAGTCGAGGCCAGCTTCGTACGGACTGACGTCCTCCTCCAACTCATGACCGTAGAGCGGCAGCGCCGCTTCTAGCCGAAGCGTATCGCGGGCCCCCAGACCGGCCGGCTGCACTCGCCCACCACCGGCCTCGAGCAGCGCGCGCCATAAAGCGCAAGCCTGGTCCGCCGCGACGAACAACTCGAAGCCGTCCTCTCCGGTGTAACCGGTACGTGCAACCCACGCCTGGACTCCGGCAATCGGCATCCGCCGGCAAGCAAAACGCTCGATCGACGCGCAGTCCGGCGCGAGCTGACCGAGTACGCCGGCCGCAGCGGGTCCTTGCAGCGCCAGCAAGGCGGTCGCAGCGCTGAGGTCTTCCACGTAGCAGTCACCATGAACGCGAGAGCGGATCCATGCCAGGTCTTTTTCCGCGTTGGCCGCGTTGACGCAGACCAGGAATCGGTCGGGCGCAAGGCAGTATACGATGATGTCGTCGACAACGCCGCCCGATTCGTTCGGGATCAGGCTGTACTGAGCTCGCCCGGGTCGTAGCAACGAGGCATCGTTGGCAAACAGTTCCCTGATGCAGGCCAGCGCGTCCGTACCGGACAGTTGCAGCTCGCCCATGTGGCTGACGTCAAACAGGCCGGCGGACTCGCGCACCGCCCGGTGCTCGGCGACGATCGAGTGGTACTGCACCGGCAGTTGCCAACCAGCGAAATCGACCATCTTGCCGCCGGCGGCAAGATGGTCTTCGTAGAGAGGGGTACGCTTCAATTAGCTGCCTCCAGGTGTCGCGGTGCGCGCGCGGCAGGCGTCCAAGGCGTTGCTCAGCAGCATGGCGACGGTCATCGGCCCCACTCCTCCGGGCACGGGGGTGATGTGCCCTGCCCGCTCGGCGGCCGTTTCGAACTCGACGTCGCCCACCAGCTTGCCGTCTACACGGTTGATTCCGACGTCGATGACCACCGCTCCCGGCTTGACCCAGTCCCCACGCACGAGTCGCGGCCGCCCGACCGCAGCGATCAAAATCTCGGCCCGGCCCACTTGCTCAGCCAGATCCTGAGTGCGGGAATGGCAAAGCATGACCGTAGCGTGCCGCTCGAGGAGCAGCATGGCGACGGGTTTGCCGACCAAGGCGGAGCGTCCGACGACGACCGCCAAACGCCCCTTGGGGTCGATGCCGGTCGACTCGATCAGGCGCATGCAACTCACCGGCGTGCACGGCCTCAAGCCCGGTCTGCCGGAAAACAGAGCGCCTTGGTTGAGCGGGTGCAGTCCGTCAACGTCTTTGCCCGGATCCACCGCAGCAACCACACGGTCGGCATCGAGGTGCTCGGGCAACGGCAGCTGGACGATGATACCGTCGACGTCGTCGCGTCGATTGTAGGCGTCGATCGTCTCCAACAAACGGGCTTCGTCCGTATCGGCCGGCAATTCGGCGGCTTCCGACATCATGCCGACTTCACGCGCTTCGCGCTGTTTGCGGCCGACGTACACGCGCGAGGCCGGGTCCTCGCCCACGAGAATCGTGACCAAGCCTGGAACGCGATCTCCGGCCGCCTTCCTCTGCTCGATGCTTACCGCGAGGTCGCCGCGGATCGACGTCGCCAGCGCCTTGCCATCGATGATCGTCGCCACTTTCTGCCCTCTGCGTTCGCGGGTCCTAGCGAACCCGCGCGACCAGATCCTCCACCAAACGGTTTACCTCGCTACGCGCTACTTCGGTCGCGGTACGGGAGGCGCCCTCGGATTTACCCACCAGCCGTCCGAAGTTCTTTACAACGCGCCCGCGTGCGTTGTCATCATCGTCGAGAAAACCTGCCCACATCGGCGTTCCCGTACTGGGCTCGACCAGAGCGGCGTAGACAGCCGCCCCGGCACGGGATTGCGGATCGCGCGGATCCCCTACGCGCGGACGCATTTCGAGCAACGCACCCACCAACACCGCGTCAACCCCTTCCCGTACTCGCAGGCGTTCGGCGGTCTCGGCCATCGTCGAACCGACGACGGCCTCGACCACTTCCTCGCCGACTACTTCGAAGCGAGGATGACGGGTCAGCGCCTCATAGAAGAAGCCGGTCACGAGCCGAGCGTCTTCGCGCGAAGTCGGCGCTAGGACCAAGCGGTCCGGGCACAGGTCGCAGCGCGACCCGCCGATCTCCGCTCGGTAGGCCCAGGGAAAAATCGCGATCTTGAGGTTGCGGCCGTGCCCGCCCGACGAGAAAGGAACTTTAGGCAACGTCTGCCGCAAGCTAGAGCATCCGCCCGTTATCGCCGCGAACAGCAGTGCGGCGATGGCAACGACTCGCAGGCGGCCCTTCATGAGCCGAGCCGTATTCCCAACTCACGCAACTGCGCAAGGTCGACTGTCGACGGCGCATCGGTAAGAAGGCAGGCGGCGCGTTGCGTTTTGGGAAACGCGATGACGTCCCGGATCGACTCGCAGCCGGCCAGCATCGCCACCAGACGGTCGAGACCGAGCGCCAAGCCCGCGTGCGGCGGCGCGCCGTAAGACAGGGCTTCGAGCAGAAAACCGAACTTCTCGCGGGCTTCTTCCTCGCCGATACCGAGCAGGGCGAATACTCTCGACTGGACCTCGGGCCGGTGGATACGAACCGATCCTCCGCCGAGTTCGACTCCGTTGAGTACGATGTCGTAGGCGTCGGCGCGCAGTTCCAGAGGGTGGCTCTCGAGCCGCTCGAGGTCGGCCTCGCGCGGCGCGGTAAACGGGTGATGGAGCGCGTCGTAACGCTTTTCTTCCTCGTTGTACTCGACCAGGGGAAAGTCGGTGATCCAGACGAATTCGTGACGGTCGTCGGCAATCATGCTGCGCTGCGAGGCGAGGCGGCAGCGCAGCGTACCGAGTACGGCGTGGACTACCGCCGGCCGGTCGGCGCCGAACAACACCAGATCGCCGTCGCGCAGTCCGAGCCGCTCCGACAGTGCCTGACGTTCGCCTTCGCCGAAAAACTTGACGATTGGAGACTGCCAGTCACCGCCGCTGACTTTGATCCAGGCGAGCCCCTTGGCGCCGAGTTCTCCGGCAAGTTCGGTAAGGTCGTCGATTTCTTTTCGCGACAAGGAGGCCCCATCCTCGACACGCAAGGCCTTGACCACCCCACCGGAATTGACCGCCGAACGGAACACCTTGAACTGGCTTTCGCCGAAGACGTCGGTCAGATCGCATAGTTCCATGCCGAAGCGCAGATCCGGGCGGTCGCTGCCGAAACGCGCCATCGCTTCGTCGTAGGGCAGGCGCGCAAAGGGACGCTCGAGTTGCAGCCCGCCGAGCTCGCTGAACACCCTCCAGAGCAACTCCTCGACGACGCCCATGACGTCGTCGGCGCCGGCAAAGGACATCTCGAGGTCGATCTGGGTGAACTCGGGCTGACGGTCGGCACGCAGGTCCTCGTCGCGGAAACAGCGGGCGATTTGGTAGTAGCGATCGAGCCCGGCCACCATCAGCAGCTGTTTGAAAAGCTGGGGCGACTGCGGCAGCGCAAAGAAATGACCGGGGTTGACCCGACTGGGGACCAGATAGTCGCGCGCGCCTTCCGGCGTGCTGCGCGTCAGCATCGGCGTCTCCGCCTCGACGAAGCCGTCGCGATCGAAATGTTCCCGCGCCAGCCGGCATACGTCATGGCGCAGCTGCAGGTTGCGCTGCATCAGGGGACGCCGCAGATCGAGGTAGCGGTACTTGAGACGAACGTTCTCCGTGACGCGCGCCTCGTCCTCGATCGCAAACGGCGACGGCTGCGCGGAGTTGAGAATATCCAAGCGGGTGGCGAGCAGCTCGACCTTGCCGGTCGGGAGCTTTTGGTTGATCGTGTCTTCGCTGCGCGGTCGCAGAACGCCCTCGACTTCGATCACGAACTCATTGCGAAGCGCGGAAGCCTGCTCATGCGCCGCGCCGCTGTCTTCCGGATTGAACACGACCTGAACGATCCCGCTGCGATCGCGAAGATCGACGAAGATCACCCCGCCGTGATCCCGGCGGGTATCGACCCAACCTTGCAATACCAGAGTGTCGCCGCAGCGATCCTCCCGCGGCTCGCCGCAATAACAGCTACGCTTCACTGGCCTGACCTTTCCCTATCCAAAGCGGCAATCATCTGCTCACCGGAAGCGTCGAGCCGAAAACACTCCCGACGGTCTTCGTTGGCACTCAGATCACGCACGGTTGCCGCACCGATCGCAAGTTCATCCTCGCCGATGATGACGACATAGCGCACACCGTCGCGATTCGCATGTTTCAGTTGTAATTTGAGTCGCCGTCCTGAGGGGCCCAGTTCGACGCCGCGTCCTCGCTCGCGCAACCGGCGCGCCACCGACAGCGCGGCAGCGGCGGCACGCTCGCCGATCGGCGCCACCAGAATCTCGGCGGCTCCCTCGCTAGCCCGAAGGCCCGAGGCCAATTCCATGCGCTCGACGCCGAAGGCGAAGCCCACGCCCGGCACGTCGGGCCCGCCGAGCTGGCGCACCAACCCGTCGTAGCGCCCTCCGCCGCCGACCGCGTTCTGTGCGCCGAGCCCTCCGGCAACCACCTCGAACGCGGTCCGGCAATAGTAGTCCAAGCCGCGCACCATGCGCGGATTGGGCGTGACCCTCAGCCCCTGCGCCTCGAGCAGTTCGAGAACGCGGCGGTGATGCTGGGCGCAGTCGGCGCAAAGGTGGTCCATCATCACCGGGGCATCGCGCATCTGCTCAGCGCAGGACGGGTTCTTGCAATCCAGCAGTCTCAGCGGATTGCGTTTGAGACGCTCTTGGCAATCCCGGCACAGGCTCTCCCGGCGCTCGCGTGCAAAGGCTACCAGGGCCTCCCGGTACGCCGGCCGACAAGTCGCATCGCCGAGCGAGTTCAACTCGATCTTGGCCCCTTCGAGCCGCGTCGCGCGGCAAAGATCGTCGACCAGGCAGATCGTCTCGGCGTCGGCCTCGGCATCGTCGCGACCGAGAAACTCGGCACCGATCTGCGTGAACTGTCGCAGGCGTCCCTTTTGCGGCCGCTCGCGGCGGAACATCGGCCCGACGTAGAATAGTTTGGCGACCGGCAGCGATCGCGGCATGCCGGCGGCAACGTAGCAGCGGACCAGCGACGCGGTTCCTTCCGGTCGAAGCGCTACGAGGGTGCCGTCTCGATCTTCGAAGGCGTACATTTCCTTTTCGACGATGTCGGTCGAAGCGCCGACCGAACGCTCGAACAATTCTCCGCGCTCGAGCAGAGGAAGTTCGACTTCGCGGTAGGCATAGCTTTCGAGAACGCCGCGGGCGGCCTCGAGCAACGCGCGCCGCAGCGCGGCGTCGGCGGGAAGGACGTCCCTGAAACCTTTTACCGAGGAGTTGTTCACGAATCGGGAAACCGCACGAAGAGCGGCGGTTGCGGCATGTTCCTTCGGGTCCGGCGATTAGTCAAAGGCGCTTTGCAGCCGCCGCGGTGACCGTCGAGGCCGTGATCGAAACGACCACGCCACCGTCGCGGTCGGTCCGAAAGATGCGCGCACCGCTGCGCCGCAACCGCTCCAGCGCCGCCTCGGCAGGCAGACCGCTGCGGCCTCCCGAAGACACCGAGACGATCGCCAAGCGTGGGGCTACGGCTCGCAGGAACGCCTCGCTCGAAGACCCCGCGCTGCCGTGATGGCCGACCTTGAGAACTTCGGCCGACAGGCGGGCGCCCGAACGCAGGAGCCTTGCTTCTCCCGCGCGACCGAGGTCGCCGGTGAACAGCGCGCGATGACCTGCAAAGCTTAGCGCCAAGACCAGGGAGCGGTCGTTCTCCTGGCAAGACCCATCGGCGTCCGTGGGCCACAGAGCGCGCAGGCGCCAACTCCCGGGCCGTTGCCGAACTAGCGCGCCCGGGTCCGACTTTGGCTGATCGCCGGCGGCGATCAGCCGTGTGCCGGCCGCCCGCAGCGTCTCGAGCATCAATCGAAAGTCCGCCGACTCGCAGCTACCGCCGCCGTACCACAGCTCGGTGACGGGAAACTCTCGGGCCAGTTCGGCTGCACCGCTCCAGTGATCCGACTGCAGATGCGAGATCAGCAGATAATCGATGCGGCCGATGCGCAGACGACGCAACAGTGGCGCAACGACGCGGGTCCCTCGCCCCGGCGCGCCGCCGTCGATGACCATCACCGCTCCGCCCGGCAAGCGCGCGACGGTGGCATCGCCGTGTCCGACAGAAACGAAGTAGAGATCCAGCCGGTCGTCGCGGTAACGCTGGTGCCAGCAGTCTGCCAGCGATACCGCCAGCGCCGCCGCCAGTAGCAGCAACGCCGGCCGTCGCCAACGCGTGAGACCGCTCCACGCGAAAACCGTTAGTACCCACAAGGCGGCAATCGGCGCACCGGGATCCACTACCGGCAGACCGGCGCCGGGGCAGCGCGCAAACGCCGTCGCGATCGCCAAGACAAGGTCGCCGCAGCGGGCAGCCAACCAAAAGCCTAGCTCGGCCGCCTGCGCCCACAGCCCGAGCAGCGCCGCCGACGACAATCCGAGGACCAAGCCGGCCGCCGCCGCTGGTGCCGCAAGCAGATTGGCAAGCGGCGCCACGAGCGAAACCCTATAAAAGTGATGGGCAACAATTGGAGTCGTAACAGCCCAAGTTAACAGGCTTATTTCGGTAGCCTCCTTTAGCGGCGCAAGCCTCGAACCAGCGCCCCCGCGCCACCTCGCCGCCCGCAACAACAAGACCGTCGCGGCAGCGAACGACAGTTGGAAACCAACTTCGGTCGCCACTCCCGGCCGCCAAAGCGACAACAGCAAAAGCGCCGCCGAGAAAGCCTGCAGCGGCTCGCGTCCGCGCCCGAGCGCCAACGAGGCAAGGGCCGCCAGCGTCATGATCAAGGCCCTGGTGCACGACACGCCGCCTCCGCTCACGACGGCGTACGCCGAGACCGCAGCGACCTTCGGGATTGTATGCATGGCGCCTTTGCACTGTCCACCGGCTTCAGTACTCATGGCAAGCGAAAAAAATCCAGGCGGCAAAACAAGTTAGTGATGAAAGCTTAGACGATTCATGTGTTTTCAGCGCCTCTCTCAGGGTCTCCGAAGGAGGGCCCACGCTGGCTAATCTCCCACGCCTACCGCAACGCCTGCGGCTTGTGGCCCGGCGCTCGGCAGGCGCCGGAGGGTGGGGGAGACACGCCCGCCACGATGTGACGGGGTTTGCGGTTTTGGGCCCCCTTCTCCCTCGGCCGCGCGCG